>NZ_JBFUIU010000038.1:0-26167 GCF_056401695.1 Variovorax sp. P4_D9 | reverse complement strand
CCGCCGACCTGGGCCTGCACCGTATAGTCGAGCTCGCAGCCCTCGCCGCCATCGGCGACCGGCTTCAACGACACGCTCGACGACCCCTTGGCGAAGCCGGCCACCCCACCCTGGCCCTCGAAGGACAGCTTATAGCTGTCAGGCGCCTCGATGTCGGCCAGCGTCACCTTGCCGGCGAACTTGGCCGACACCGGGCCGATCTTGAGCGCCAGGCCGACCGTGTACTGGTTGTCGCCGGTGAGCTCGAAGCGGTCGCAGCCGGGGATGCATTTCTTCAGCGTCTCGGGATCGTTGAGCGCGTCCCAGGCCTGTTGCTGCGTGACGCCTAGGCGGCGGTTACCGAGCATTTCCATGGTGGATTCCTTGTGGTCGTTGGTAGGGTCGCGGCTTTAGCGGCCGGCGCGCATCAGCGCCGCCAGGCTGGCAGCCAGTTGTTCGAGGGCACTGAGATTGTGAACCGCCAGCATCGCGTCTGCATGGCGGTGCAGCACCGCCGCGCCGCGCGCCAGCGGCGCATAGCCCTCGTAGCGCAGCAGCGGATTGAGCCACAGCAGCCGGCGCGAATGGCGCTTGAGCCAGAGCAGCTCGCGTTCCAGCGCCTCGGGCTCGCCGGTGTCGAGGCCGTCGCTGATCACGAGCACAAGCGTGCGGCGACCGGTCAGGCGGCGCGCATGGCGATGGCGCAGCTGCGCCAGCGATTCGCCGAAGCGCGTGCCGCCGGCGAAATCGTCGATCGCGGCACCGGCCGCGGCCAGCATCGCATCGGTATCGGCGATGCGGAAGGCCGGCGTCAGGTCGGTCAGATGGGTGCCGAAGGCGAACACGTCGCGCCGGCCCGCGCGCCGCGTCGACGCATGCAGGAAGGCCAGCAGCAGGCGCGCATAGCGCTCCATCGAACCCGAGACGTCGACCAGCACCAGCAGCGGCAGCGGCTGGCGGCGGCGCGAGAGCTTCGGCAGCCGCAGCATTTCGCCGCCGGTGCGCGCAGCCTCGTGCAGCACGCCGGGCCAATGCATGCGCGAATGCACGCCGCCGTCGCCGGCGACCCGCAGCCGCCGCGAAGGCAGGGTCGGAACCGGCAGCGCGATGTCGCGCGCCAGCCGCTCAACCAGCCGGTATTCGGCGGCGCCGAGGGCGTTGAAGTCGGCATGGTGGACCCGCAGCCGATCGCTGGCGGTCATCGCGGCGTCGAAGTCGATCTCGCGCTCGGTCTGCGCCGGCTTGACCACATCGCGCGGAGCCGCCAGGGCTTCGCGCACCCGCGGCCGGCGCTTCGAGGGCTCGGCCTTGCCTTCGGCGCTCGGCAGCATCTGGGCCAGCAGCTTGTTGGCCAGCTCGGGGTCGCGGAACCAGGCGTCGAAGAGCTCGCGGAACACCATCCGGTCTTCTTCGCGGCTGATCATCACGGCTTCCATCGCGGCCGCCAGGTCGATGCGGCTGTCGACGCCGACCAGCATCGCGGCCTCGGCCGCCAGCCCGATGCGCATGGCGTCGGTGCGCACGCCGGCACGCCGCAATGCACGCCCGAAGCCCGCCAGATTGCCGGCCAGCTTGCCGCGGCGGGCATCGCCGAGCTGCTGCACGCGCTCGGTCAAGGCGCGGCCTCCTCCTCGGGCTTGAGCAGGTCGGAGGCCAGCTCGCGCGTCAGCGCTGCGACGTCGTCGCGCTGCTTGAACAGGATGCCCGCGGTATCGACCACCACCTCGGGGTCGAGTTCGACGGTGTCGAGCGCGATCAGCGCCTTGGCCCATTCGACGCTTTCGGCAATGCCCGGCGCACGCTGGAAGGCACTGGCGAAAGGGGCCGTCCGCAGCCGGCCGACGAAGGCCGCGACCTGCTCCGACAGCACGGCGCCGGCTTCGGGCACCTGGGCCCGCACGATGGCGAGCTCGCGCTCGCGCTCCGGATAGTTGAGCCAGTGATAGAGGCAGCGACGCTTGACCGCATCGTTGAGCTCGCGCGTGCGGTTGCTGGTGAGCAGCGTGACCGGCGGCACCAGCGCCCGCACCGTGCCAAGCTCCGGGATGCTGACCTGGTATTCGCCGAGGTATTCAAGCAGGAAGGCCTCGAAGGGCTCGTCGGCGCGGTCGACCTCGTCGACCAGCAGCACCGCGCCGGGGGGCGGCGCCTGCAGCGCCTGCAGCAGCGGCCGGCGGATCAGGTAGCGCGGCTGGTAGACCTCGGACTCGACGTCGCTCGAAGCGCCATGGGCCTCGGCGGCGCGCATGTGCAGCAGCTGCGCCGCGTAGTTCCATTCGTAGAGCGCCTCGCGCTGCTCGAGGCCGTCGTAGCACTGCAGGCGCAGCAGTTCGCGGCCGAGCGCGGCCGAAAGCGCCTTTGCCAGTTCGGTCTTGCCGACTCCCGGCTCACCCTCGAGCAGCAAGGGGCGCTGGAGCTTGAGCGCCAGGAACACCGCGGTCGCCAGCCGTCGATCGGCGTAGTAGCCGACGCCTTGCAGCGCCTGCACGACCGCGTCGATGGAGGGGAACGGCGAGGTCGTTGCA
This sequence comes from Variovorax sp. P4_D9, assembly GCF_056401695.1. Taxonomy (NCBI): domain Bacteria; kingdom Pseudomonadati; phylum Pseudomonadota; class Betaproteobacteria; order Burkholderiales; family Comamonadaceae; genus Variovorax; species Variovorax sp. P4_D9. The sequence continues at coordinate 23,663 of NZ_JBFUIU010000038.1, read as the reverse complement.
GGCGTGGTGTCGGTCATCTCAGGAGCTTAGCCGAGCGCCTGAGCGACGGCGCGCTGCGTCAATACCGAGATCAGGTTGGCCCGGTACTCGGCCGAGGCATGCAGGTCGCTGTTGAGATCGGTGGCGTCGATTTTGACGCCCGCCGCGGACTCGGGCGTAAAGGCCTTGTTGAGCGCGTCCTCGAGGCCCTTGTGGCGGAACACACCGTTGCCGGCACCCGTCACCGCCACCCGAACGCCGCTCGCGTACTGCGCGAGGAAGACGCCGACCAGCGGAAAGTTGGAGGCCTTCTGGCGCAGCTTGACGTAGGCGGCCCGCTGCGGGATCGGGAAGCGGATCGCCTTGATCAGTTCGCCATCTTCCAGCGCGGTGGTGAACAGGCCCAGGAAGAAATCGTCGGCCGCGATCTCGCGCTTGCTGGTGATGACGGTGGCGCCCGAGCCCAGCACCGCGCTGGGATAGCAGGCGGCAGGGTCGTTATTGGCGACCGAGCCACCCAGCGTGCCCATGGCGCGCACCTGCCGGTCGCCGATGCGCGAGGCCAGGTCGGCGAGCGCCGGGTAGGCGGCCTTGATCTCGGCGTTGTTGGCGACGTCGAGGTGGCGCGACATGGCGCCGATCACGAAGGCATCGCCGGACTTGCTGATGCCGGTGAGTTCCTTGACGCCGCCGAGGTCGGCGAGTTGATCGGGCGCGGACAGCCGCAGCTTCATGGAAGCCAGCAGGGTCTGGCCGCCGGCCAGCGGCTTGGCGCCGGCTTCGGCGAGCTTGACCGCATCGGCCAGGCTGGTGGGGCGTTCGAGGGTGAAGGCGTACATGGTGATTTCCTTCCGGGTGTTCAGGGAGCGGGCCGGCCTTGGGTGCTGGCGGCGAGCGACGGCTGCTGCGGCTGCTGGGTCGCCGTGGTGCTGCCCTTGCGCATGGCCTCCCAGACGCGGTGCGGCGACGCCGGCATGTCGAAGTCCTTGACGCCCAGCGGCGCCAGCGCGTCGAGCACCGCGTTGATCACGGCCGGCGGCGAACCGATGGCGCCGGCCTCGCCGCAGCCCTTGGTGCCCAGCGGGTTGTGGGTGCAGGGCGTGCATACGGTGTCGAGCTTGAACATCGGGAAGTCCTCGGCACGCGGCATCGCGTAGTCCATGAAGCTGCCGGTGAGCAGCTGCCCGGTATCGTTGTCGTAGACGCAGTTCTCCATCAGGGCCTGGCCAATCCCCTGCACCAGCCCGCCGAGCACCTGCCCTTCCACGATCATCGGATTGATGATGGTGCCAAAGTCGTCGACGGCGGTGAAGCGGTCGACCTTGACTTCGCCGGTCTGCTTGTCGATCTCGACTTCGCAGATGTAGGTGCCGCCCGGGAAGGTGAAGTTGGTCGGGTCGTAGAACGCGGTTTCGTTGAGGCCCGGTTCCAGTTTGTCGAGCGGGTAGTTGTGCGGCACGTAGGCGGTCAGCGCCACCTGGCCGAAGGGGATCTTCTTGTCGGTGCCCTTGACAGTGAACTCGCCGTTGGCGAACTCGATGTCGGCATCGCTCGCTTCCATCAGGTGGGCCGCGATCTTCTTGGCCTTGGCCTCGATCTTGTCGAGCGCCTTCATGATCGCCGCCCCGCCGACCGAGATCGAGCGCGAGCCGTAGGTGCCCATGCCGAAGGGCACGCGGCCGGTGTCGCCGTGCACCACGTCGACCGCCTCGACCGCGATGCCCAGCCGAGCCGCCACCACCTGCGCGAAGGTCGTCTCGTGGCCCTGGCCGTGGCTGTGCGAGCCGGTGAACACGGTCACGCTGCCGGTCGGGTGGACGCGGATTTCGCCGCACTCGAACAGGCCGGCGCGCGCGCCGAGCGCACCCGCGATGTTCGACGGCGCGATGCCGCAGGCCTCGATGTAGCTCGAATAGCCGATGCCGCGCAGCTTGCCCTGCGCCTCGCTGGCCGACCTGCGCGCAGCGAAGCCGGCGACGTCGGCCAAGGCCTGCGACTTGGTCATGCAGGCGTGGAAATCGCCTGTGTCGTATTGCAGCGCCACCGGCGTCTGGTAGGGGAAGGTGGTGATGAAGTTGCGCTTGCGGATCTCGTCCTGGCCAAGGTTCATTTCCCAGGCGCAGCGCGACACCAGCCGCTCGAGCAGGTAGGTGGCCTCGGGCCGGCCGGCCCCGCGGTAGGCATCGACTGGCGCGGTGTTGGTGAACCAGGCGTCGACCTCGACGTAGATCTGCGGCGTCGTGTACTGGCCCGCGAGCAGGGTGGCGTAAAGAATGGTCGGTATGGCCGTCGAGAAGGTCGACAGGTACGCGCCGAGGTTGGCATCGGTGTGCACGCGCAGCGCGAGGAACTTGCCCTGCGCATCCATTGCCATCTCGGCGTGGCTGACGTGGTCGCGGCCATGCGCGTCGCAGAGGAAGGACTCCGAGCGCTCGCCGGTCCACTTGATGTTGCGGTTGAGCTGCTTCGAGGCCCAGGTCAGGCACACGTCCTCGGCGTAGAGATAGATCTTGGAGCCGAAGCCGCCGCCGACGTCGGGTGCGATCACGCGCACCTTGTGCTCGGGCAGCCCGAGCACGAAGGCGGTCATCAGCAGGCGCTCGACGTGCGGGTTCTGGTTCGACACATAGAGCACGTACTCTTCGTTGGCTCGACTGTAGCTGCCGATGGCGACGCGCGGCTCCAGCGCATTGGGCACCAGGCGGTTGTTGACCAAGTCGAGCTTGGTGACGTGCGCCGCGTTCTTGAAAGCGGCGTCGACCGCCGCCTTGTCGCCGATCGCCCACTTGTAGCATTGGTTGTCGGGCGCCTCGTCGTGGATGGTGACGCCGCTCTGCTTCTTCGCGGCATCGGAGACGCTGACCAGCGGCGGATGCACGTCGTAGTCGACCACCACCGCCTCGGCCGCGTTCTTGGCCTGCTCGACCGTCTCGGCCACCACCATCGCGACATGGTCGCCGACATAGCGCACCTTCTTGATCGCGAGGATCGGGTGCATCGGCTCCTTCATCGGCGTGCCATCGGGATTGTTGATGAGCCAGCCGCAGGGCAGGCCGCCCATCTTCCCCTCGATGTCCTTGCCGCTGAAGATGCCGATCACGCCGGGCATCTTCGATGCGGCGGCAATGTCGACCGACTTGATCGTCGCATGCGCGTGCGGCGAGCGCACGAAGATGCAGTGGGCCTGGTTGGCCAGGTCGATGTCGTCGGTGTACTGGCCGGCGCCAGTCAGGAAACGGTAGTCTTCCTTGCGCTTGAAAGCCTCGCCGATGTGCGGCAGGCCTGCGAAGTCGGGTGCGCCCATGGTGTGCTCCTCAGGCCGTGGCCGTGGTCTTGGCGGGCGCAGCGGACATCGCCTCGCCACCCATCTGCACGGCCTTGACGATGTTCTGGTAGCCGGTGCAGCGGCACAGGTTGCCGTCGAGCAATTCGCGGATCTCGGTTTCGCTCGACTTCGGGTGGTGGGTGCAGAGGTCGATGGCGCTCATGACCATGCCCGGCGTGCAGAAGCCGCATTGCAGGCCGTGGCATTCCTTGAAGGCCGCCTGCATCGGGTGCATGGTGCCGTCGGGTTGCGCGATGCCCTCGATGGTGGTGATCTGGGCACCGGCCACCTGCGCGACCAGCACGTTGCACGACTTGACCGCACGGCCGTTGACGTGGACCGTGCAGGCGCCGCATTGCGCGGTGTCGCAGCCGACGTGCGTGCCGGTCAGGTGGAGATGCTCGCGAATCGCTTGCACGAGGAAGGTGTTCGGGGGGGCGTCGACCGTGACCTCGCGGCCGTTGACCGTGAAAGGAACCTGCATGGCGTTCTCCGTTATTGGTAATGGCTGAATCGGCGGATTGAATCTTGGCCGTGCGCAAGGGGCACCATCCTAGGCAAAACCCTAGGCGCTTGCCTGTTGTCCTTGAAATTCTCAAAATGAAACAGCTCGCCCTTCGGCGAGCCTCGAACAGGCTCCGCCTCAGGCCCGATTTCCACACGATGACGCAACACTCCGCTTCGCCCTTGCCCGAGCGCTCCCTCTCCATCGCCCAGGCGCGCCGCCAATGGATCGACGGCGAGCGTGCCGCGGGTCCCCAGCCCTCGCGCATCGAGCCGTGGCTGGTGCGCTCGTGGCAGCGCTGCCTGGCGGCAGGGCACCGGCCGCAGCAGCGCGTCAGCTTCGATCCTGTTTCTGCCCAGGCCATGCGGCGAGCGACCCAGCGCAACCGCGCGCTCGTGACGGCGGCGCGGCCGGTGCTCGAGCGGCTCTCTCGGGCCATCGCGGACACCCGCTATTTCGCCATCCTGACCGACGCCGATGGCATCGTGGTCGATGTCGGCGCCCTGCCCTCGGGCAGCGACCCGGGCGCCCTGCATGCGCGCGACATCGCCCGCGTCGGGGTCGACCTGTCGGAGCGCGCGGTCGGCACCAGCGCGATCGGCGCCGCGCTGGCCGAGCGCGAATCGGTCTGGCTGCATCGCGGCGAGCACTTCTTCGACGACACCAGCATCTACAGCTGCGCCGGCGCACCGCTCTTCGGTCCCCAGGGTGATTGCATCGGCATGCTCGACCTGACCGGCGTGCAGGTGGTCGAACGGCCCGAGCTGCGCCATCTCGCCGCATCGTCGGCCCGCCGCATCGAGAACGCCCTGGTGCTGAGCCAGCCGTGCGAGCTGCTGCTGCAGATCGGCTGGCCAGGCAGCGTCGCGGGCGCGGATACCGAAGGCCTGCTGTGCATCGACGCCGACGGCAACGTCGCCGGCGCCAACGCCGCGGCGCGCCACATGCTGCACCAGCCGCTGGCCGGCCGGCCGGCGCTGCACTGCAACGAGCTCTTCGCGCTGCCGCCGCAGATGCTGATCGATGCCGCGCGACGCGGCGACGCGGTGCTCGAGGTTCCGCTCTGGTCGGGCCTTCGGGTCCAGGCCCGGCCGCGGCTGGCCCGGCTGTCCAGGCCGGCTTCGACCGCAACGTCCAGCCCGCCACGGCTGCGCGACCTCGAATCGGCTCTGATCCGCAAGGCCGTGGACGATGCTCGAGGAAATGTGGCAGAAGCCGCACGCATGCTCGGAATCAGCCGTGCCACCGTGTATCGAAAGCTCGGACGAGCTCCGCGCTAGTGACTTTCTTACAATTTGTTGCTATTGTCAGCGTTTGTTAAAACCTGCGCGCCGGACCCGGCGGCTTGATTGGACGTTGACGATGCGCGATTCCGAGGCCAATTGCTTTTCCCTGCCGTCGAAGCCCACCCGGCGCCAGGCCATCACCCGGATCGCCGGCGCCGCGGGCCTCGGGGTCGCTGCCGGCTTCGGCCTGCCGGTGTTCGCCCAGGCCCGGACGATCCGCGTCGGCGCCTCCTTCGACAACAGCAGCGTCGAGAAGGCCAACGGCATCGGCCTGTTCATGGGCTCGTCGGCCTACATCAACGCGCTGAACCGCGCCGGCGGCATCAACGGCACGAAGGTCGAGCTGGTCATGGCCGACGACCAGTTCAAGCCCGACATCGCCAAGTCCAACGCCCTCGCCTTCGGCGCCGACAGCTCGGTGCTGGCCATGGTGCACCCGCTGGGCACGCGGCAGACCGCCGAGATCATCGACGCGGTTCCCGCCATGGCCGTGGTCGGACCCAACACCGGCACCGTCTCGCTGCGCAAGAAGGCGGCGCCGAACGCCTTCTGGGTGCGCGCCAACTACGACCAGGAGCTCGACCGCCTGATCGCCACCGCGGCCGTGCTCGGCCAATCGCGCATCGGCATCGTCTACTCGGAGGATCCGCTCGGCCAGTCACTGCTGGCGGGGTTCAAGGCGGCGCTGGCCAAGGCCAAGCTCGAGCCGGCGGTGATCGCGAGCACGCCGGGCACGACCAGCATGGACGTCGATCCGGCCGCCGCGAAGATCGCCGCGGCCGCACCGCAGATCGTCATCATCGGCTTGGCGGGCACCGCGCCGGCCTTCGTCCGCGCGCTGCGCAAGGCCGGAGGCAAGAGCAACGCCTACGGCCTGTCGATCACGGCCAGCGCGCTCGGCGCCATGGGCGACCTGGCGCACGGACTGGGCTTCGCGATCGTCGTGCCCTCGCCCTTCGCGACCAAGTACGAGATCGTGCGGCGCTACCAGGCCGACATGCTGGCCAGCGGCAACAAGGAGTTCTCGCTGCCGAGCCTCGAGGGCTACATGGACGCCTGCGTGCTGGCCGAAGGCCTGCGCCGCGCCGGCCCGTCGCCGACGCGCGCCGGCCTGATCGCCGGCCTCGAGCACATCGAGGCCTACGACCTCGGCGGCGTCAAGATCAATTACGGCCGCGGCAACCGTGAAGGCAACCAGTTCGTGGACGTGGCGGTCATCAGCTCGAATGGCCGGCTGATCAGCTAAGTTCCAGCGAGCAGCATTCGCTCGGCTCACGCAGAATCGCGTGATGATTTCAAGCTATTCAACCGTTGCGCCTTCGCGCGCCGATGTCGACGCGCTGTCGGGTCCCACGCTGGTCGAGTTCGGCACCGACTGGTGCGGCTTCTGCAAGGCGGCCCAGCCGCTGCTGGCCGAAGCACTGGCCGACGCACCCGCACTCCGGCACCTGAAGGTCGAGGACGGCAGCGGGCGCCCATTGGGCCGCTCGTTCAAGATCAAGCTGTGGCCGACGCTGGTCTTCATGCGCGACGGCCAGGAGATCGGGCGGCTGGTGCGGCCCGGCAACGCGGAACTGATCCGGCAGGAACTGACCCGGCTGGGCACCACCGCCTGAGCGCCACTCATCCGGGCAGCGCGACCACCACGGCCGCTTCGTCGACCACCGCCATCACGCGCTGACGCACGCGCAGCCCGCTGCCGCTGGGCGCAAAGCCGACCAGTTGCAAGCCGCCTTCGAGCGCCACCGAAATCTCGTCACCGTCGGCGCCGCGCGCGACGCCGACGGCCACGCCGCCGAGTTGATTGCCCTTGGCGCGACGCTCGGGCGATAGCCGCTCGACCCGCACCGCCGTGGCCTTGCAGAGCGCGATCACTCCCATGCCTTCGGCCAGGCCGAGCAGTTCCGCGCTCTCCAGCGTGATACGGGCCGAAAGGCGCTGCGTGCTGCCCAGCACCATGCGCACCCGCACGATCCGGCCCGTCGCCTCGACTGCCTCGACGGTGGCCGGCAACTGGTTGCGCATGCTGGTGCGAATCGCCAACCGCGCCACGGCCGTGCCGGCGCCGGCACCCAGCGCGCCCGCGGCTTCGGCCCGCGTCTGCACGGCCCGTCGCGCAGCCTCCAGCGCATCCGCCAGCTCGAGCAACTGCACGCCGTGCGCCGTCAGCGAAGCGCCGCCGCCACCGGCGCCGCCGACCGCGCGCTCGACCAGCGGCACGCCGGCCAGGTTGGTCAGCGTGGCCACCGCCTGCCAGGCCGCCTTGTAGCTGATGCCGGCGTCGCGCGCGGCCTGCGAAATGCTGCCGGTGCGGCCGATGCCGCGAAGGATCTCGATGCGCTTGTCGCTCATGCCGTGACCGAGCGCGTCGCCGAAGCGAGGGGAAGCCGTCGTCGTCGCCTTTGCTTGTGCTCTTGCTCTTGCCATGGGCGGCATTGTGCCGCTGCCCTACACTAGCGCTATTCCTTTGATGAATAGCGCTGACAGCAGCCACCCAACGCCATGCAACTTCGACCTTCGCCCCGCCTGATGGCCGCCGGCCTTGCCGCCCTCTTCTTCTCGCTCTGCAGCCAGGCAGCCGAAGTGCAGGTCGCGGTCGCGGCCAACTTCTTCGGCCCGATGAAGGTGATTGCCGCCGAGTTCGAAAAGGCGTCCGGGCACAAGGCGGTGCTGTCGTCCGGTGCGACCGGCAAGTTCTACGCCCAGATCCAGGGCGGTGCACCCTTCGACGTCTTTCTCGCGGCCGATGACGAGACCCCGGCCCGCCTCGACAAGGAAGGCGCCACCGTCGCCGGCAGCCGCTTCACCTATGCCACCGGCAAGCTGGTGCTGTGGTCGGCGAATGCCGACCTGGTCGACGCCAGCGGCGAAGTGCTGCGCAGCGGCAAGTTCGCCCACCTCGCGCTGGCGGCACCCAAGCTGGCGCCCTACGGCGCGGCCGCGGTCGAAACCCTCACGCGGCTCGGCCTGCTGGCCCGGCTCGAACCGAAGTTCGTGCAGGGCGAAAGCATCGGCCAGACCTTCAGCTTCATCTCGACCGGCAACGCCGAACTCGGCTTCGTGGCGCTGTCGCAGGTCTGGGAAGGCGGCAAGCTCAAGAGCGGTTCGGCCTGGATCGTGCCGGCCGAGCTGCACAGCCCGATCCGCCAGGACGCGGTGCGGCTAATCCGCGCCAAGGACAATGCCGCGGCCGCCGCGCTGATGGAGTACCTCAAGTCGGACGCCGCCAGGGCCGTGATCCGCTCCTTCGGCTACGAGGTCTGATCGAAGGCAGAGGCCCATCATGCCGACCTCCGCCGACCTCGGCGCCGTGACCCTCACGCTCAAGCTGGCGACGGCCACGACGCTGATCCTGCTGCTGCTTGGGACGCCGCTGGCGTGGTGGCTGGCGCGCACGCGCTCGGCCTGGAAGGGGCCGATCGGCGCCATGGTGGCGTTGCCGCTGGTGCTGCCGCCCTCGGTGCTGGGCTTCTACTTCCTGGTGTCGATGGGGCCGCAGGGCCCGATCGGCCAGCTGACCCAGTGGCTCGGCATCGGCCTGCTGCCGTTCACCTTCGCGGGCCTGGTGGTCGGCTCGGTCATCTATTCGATGCCCTTCGTGGTGCAGCCGATCCAGAACGCCTTCGAGACCATCGGCGAGCCCGCGCTCGAAGCCGCGGCGACGCTGCGGGCCTCGCCGCTGGACACCTTCTTCAGCGTCGTGCTGCCGCTGGCCCGGCCGGGCTACCTCACGGCCATCGTCATGGGTTTCGCCCACACGGTCGGCGAGTTCGGCGTGGTGCTGATGATCGGCGGCAACATCCCCGACAAGACGCGCGTGATCTCGGTACAGATCTACGACCATGTCGAGGCACTCGAATATATGCAGGCCCACTGGCTCGCAGCCGGGATGGTGGTGTTCTCGTTCCTGGTGCTGCTGGCGCTGTATGCGCTGAATCCGACCGGGCGGCGTCGATGAGAGGCACGACGCAGCATGGCGTCAACGCGCGGCTCAAGGTCGCGTACGCGGCCTTCACGCTCGACGTCGACCTGGCCCTGCCGGCACGCGGCGTGACCGCGCTCTCGGGCCCCTCGGGCTGCGGCAAGACCACCTGCCTGCGCGCCATTGCCGGGCTGCAGCGCGCGACCGGCGCCTTCGTCTCGATCAATGGCGAGGTTTGGCAGGACGAGCGCGCCGACGCTCGCGCCATCTTCCTGCCCACCCACCGGCGGCCGCTCGGCTACGTGTTCCAGGAGAGCCGGCTGTTCTCGCATCTCGACGTCCGGCGCAATCTCGAATTCGGCATGAAGCGGATCGCGCCGGCGCTGCGCCGCGTGGCGCTGGACCAGGCGGTGGAACTGCTCGGCATCGGCTCGCTGCTCGCGCGGCGCCCGGAAACGCTGTCGGGCGGCGAACGCCAGCGCGTCGGCATCGCGCGCGCGCTGGCCACCAGCCCGAAGCTGCTGCTGATGGACGAGCCGCTGGCCTCGCTCGACCTGCAGCGCAAGCGCGAAGTCATGCCCTACCTCGAGCGCCTGCACGCCGAACTGGACATTCCGGTGCTCTACGTGAGCCACGCTCCCGACGAAGTGGCGCGGTTGGCCGATCACCTGGTGCTGATCGAGGCCGGGCGCGTCGTCGCCAGCGGCCCCACCCATGAACTGATGACCCGGCTCGACCTTCCGATGGCGCATGGCGATGCCGCCGGTGCGGTGATCGAGGCCGTTGTCATGGACGTCGACTCCGCCTACGGCCTGGTCCAGGTCGCCTTCGCGGGCGGCACGCTGAGCCTGCCGCATGGCGGCGTCCGCGTGGGCCAGCGGGTGCGCGTGCGCGTCCAGGCGCGCGACGTCAGCCTGACGCTGCAGCCCCAGGCCGGCACCAGCGTGCTCAACATCCTGCCGGCGACCATCGCCGACCTGGCCGACGACGGCCCGGCGCAGCGGATGGTCGGCCTCGACGTCGGCGGCATGCGGATGCTGGCCCGCGTCACGCGCAAGTCGGCCGACCTGCTCGGGCTCTCGGTCGGCATGCCCGTGCACGCGCAGGTCAAGGGCGTGGCGATCGTCGAGTGAGCGGCGTCTTCAGGCCCCGGCCGGCACCTTGTCCAGGAAGCCGGTGACCGACTGCAGCCGGCCGGCTTCGAGCTGCGCGAAATCGGTGCCCTCGATCAGGTCCTCGGCCCCGCTCGGCCCCAGGGTCCACGAGAAGCGCAGCTGGTCGCCATGCGCGTCGGGCTGGCCCTTGAGCGCGAAGCGAAAGCCCGGATAGCGCTGGTGCACGCCGCCGACTAGGGCGCTGATCGCGGTGCGGCCACTTGCCTGCATCAGAGGATCGACGTAGCGCGCGTCGTCGGTCCAATGGGTTTCGAGCAGCTTCAGCCGGCGCTCGGCGTCGGTCTCGTTCCAGACGGCGATGTAGTGCGCGGCCACGCGGGCGGCATCGATGGTGGCGGTGTTCATGGCGACTCCTTTGAGATTCACGACCCGCAACATCGCGGGGTGGATCCATGGTCGCCGCGGAACCGCCGCGGGTCGATGACCTGGGAGGTCAAGCCGCCGCGCCGACCGGCCTCGCGCTGCTTGGCCGCAGCTTGCCCGGCGCGCTGTAGCGGTCGACCGACAAGCCGTCGGTGCGGATGTCCGGGCGCCGCCCCATCACTTGATCGGCCACCAGCTTGCCCGAGCCGCAGGCCATGGTCCAGCCGAGCGTGCCGTGGCCGGTATTGAGGAACAGGTTGCCGTAGGCCGTCGGCCCTACGATTGGCGTGCTGTCGGGCGTCATCGGCCGCAGACCGGTCCAGAAGCTCGCGCGCGGCAGGTCGCCGCAGGGGAACAAGTCGGTGATGACGCGCTCCAGCGTCTCGCGCCGGCGCGGATTGAGGCGCAGGTCGAAGCCGCCGAGCTCGGCCATGCCGCCGACCCGGATGCGGTCGTCGAAACGCGTGACCGCCACCTTGTAGGTCTCGTCGAGTACCRTGGACTGCGGTGCCAGCGAGGGATCGACCAGCGGCACCGTGAGCGAATAGCCCTTGACCGGATAGACCGGGATGTCGAGCCCCAGCGGCGCGATGAACTCGCGCGAATAGCTGCCGAACGCCAGGACGTAGCGGTCGGCGGTGAGCACTTCGCTGGTGGCGCCGCCGAGTCGCACGCCGGTGATGCGGCCGCCTTCGGTGAGCAGGCCATCGACCGACTGGTGAAAGCGGAAGTCGACGCCGAGCCCGCGGGCGATCGCGGCCAGGCCCTGGGTGAACAGGTTGCAGTCGCCAGTCTCGTCGTTCGGCAGGTGCAGGCCACCGGCCAGCAGGTCGCCGCTACGGGCCAGCGCCGGCTCGACGGTCGCCAGCCGGCTGCGGTCGAGCAGGCTGTAGGGCACGCCGCATTCTTCGAGCACCGCCAGGTCGCGCTGCACGGCGTCGAGCTGGGCCTGGGTGCGGAACAGCTGCAGCGTGCCCTGGGTGCGCTGCTCGTAGTGGATGCCGGTGTCGGCGCGCAGCGCACGCAGGCAGTCGCGGCTGTACTCGGCGACGCGCATCATGCGCTCCTTGTTGAGGGCATAGCGCTCGGGCGAGCAGTTCTTCAGCATCTGCGCCATCCAGCGCAGCTGGAACAGCGAGCCGTCCGGCCGGATCGCGAGCGGCGCGTGCTTCTGGAACATCCACTTCAAGGCCTTGAGCGGAATGCCGGGCGCGGCCCACGGCGTGGAATAGCCGGGCGACACCTGGCCGGCGTTGGCAAAGCTGGTTTCCTGCGCCGGGCCTCCCTGGCGATCGATCAGGGTCACCTCGGCGCCGCCGCGCGCCAGGTAGTACGCGGTGGTCACGCCGATCACGCCGCCGCCCAAAACGATCACTTTCATCGCAGAACTCCATCGGTGCAGGAAAGGAGTCAATGTTATTAATTGATCCTCGATAAACTCCACTGAAATAATGCCGCTTCACAGTGATTCTTGCTGTCAATACGCCCGCAACCGGGCCCAAGGAGTGAAATGACCGATCTCGACCGCACCGACCGGAAAATCCTCGACATCCTGCAGCGCCAGGGACGCATCTCGATGACCGAGCTGGCCGAGCAGATCGGCCTCTCGACCTCGCCGTGTTCCGAGCGCGTTCGGCGCATGGAGCGCGAAGGCGTGATCACCGGCTACCACGCGCGCATCGATCCGCAGGCGCTCGGCAAGACGCTGCTGGTGTTCGTCGAGATCACGCTGTCGTCGAAGTCGGCCGATGTCTTCGACAAGGTGCGCCAGGAGCTGATGCATGTGCCCGAGGTGATGGAATGCCACCTGGTGTCGGGCGGCTTCGACTACCTCGTGAAAGCCCGCCTGCGCGCCATGAGCGACTACCGCAACCTGCTCGGCGACCTGCTCAAGAAGCTGCCGGTTCCGGCCGAGTCGAACAGCTACGTCGTGATGGAGGAAATCAAGGAAAGCCTCTACCTGCCGATGGACCGCTGATTCAGGGCCCGGTCCGGCGATAGGCGCCGGGCGCGCTGCCGGTCCAGACCTTGAAGGCGCGCTGGAAGGCCGCGCTGTCGGCGAAGCCGAGTTCGAAGGCCAGTGTCGCGAGCGGCACGCTGCTGGTGATCAGCCGCTCGATCGCCGTGTCGCGCCGAAGCTCGTCCTTCAGTGACTGGAACGAGGTGCCTTCACCGGCCAGGCGCCGTTGCAGCGTCGAGGTCGAAATGTGCAGGGCTTCGGCGGTCGCGGCCAGGTCGGGCCAGGCGGGCTGGGTGTGCTGCAGGTGGCCGCGCACGCGCGCACTGCACAGCTCGTTGGCGCGCCTCGGCACGATGATCTGCACCTGGGCGCTGGCCAGGAAGGCACGCAGCGCAGCCTGGTCGCGGCGCACCGGCTTGCATAGCTGCGCGGCGTCGAACCAGAACGCCGACTGCGTGCAGCCGAAGCGCAGCGGCGCCGGAAACACCTTGCCGTAGCTGTCGGCGTAGGCCGGGCATTCGAAGGCGAAATCGAATCGCGCGGCTGGCAGGACGCCGCCCGCTAGCCAGGCCAGCAAGCGCCAGACGACCCGCAGCAGCAGTTCATGCAGGAAGGCCGGGCCTGCGGCCGCCGTACCCGTCACGCGAAGCGCCACGCCGGCGAGCGCGCCATCGCGCACGAGCTCGAGCAGCACATCGTCCTGCAGCAGGCGAAAGACATGGGCGACGCGGCGCGCCGCTGCCTCCAGGTTCGGTGCATCGATCGCGCAGCGGGTCATGAGCGCCAGGCTGCCGCGCCGGATCGGCCGGGACAGGAAGCCGAGGCACTCGTCGTCGAAGCGCGCGATCAGCAGGCCGAACAGGGCCCCGTACTGGTCGGCGGTCAGCGGGCGCCGGGCTCGTGCAGCAAGGCCGGCGGAATGCCGGCCTCGGCCAGCAACGGATCGCAGGCATGGCCGCGCGCGCTCACCCCGGCCACCATGCCCTTGACGAAGGCGATCGAGATCGTGACCGGCGGACGCAGCATCGGAGGTGGGCGGGCGGAGGGTTGAGGTCTTTTGCCATCGGTTCGAGGCGAAGCGCAATCGCCCGAACGGCCGCCGGTTTCTACCATGACCCCCAGATCGAACAAGGCCTCGGATTCCCGCGGTCGGAAGGCGAAGGCAACACGCACGCCATCGTGGCGGCCTTCAGTCCCGAGCTGGTGCTCGACACGCTGGAGCGCGACCGCGTCAGCCACCTGCTGCTGGTGCCGACGGATCGGGATGCCGCTCAGGCCGACCTCGTAGAGCGCGTTCTGGCCCGCGGTGGAGTCGCCGTAGACATAGCCGACGTAGGCCTGCTGCACCTGCTCGTAGCCGATGCCGGCATCGGCGAGCGCCTGCCGGGTGGCTTTCGCGGCCATCTGCGGATAGGGCTCGCCGGCCCCGGGCTTGGTGAAGGGGATCATGCCGACCCCGGCGACAAAGACGTCTTGGCTCATGGAGGATTCCTTGGTTGTCGAAGAGAGAAGAGGGGTGCGGCGCTCAGGCCACGGTGCGTTCGCGGTTCCGCCAGAAGGGTTCGCGCAGCTTCGTCTTGAGCACCTTGCCGGCGCCCGACAGCGGCAGCGCTTCGACGAAGTCCACGCTGCGCGGGCACTTGTAGCCCGCGATCAGGGGCCGGCAGTGGGCCATCAGCGCCTCGGCCGCGAGCTCGTGCTGCGGGTGGCGCACGACCACCGCGTGCACGCTCTCGCCCCACTCGTCGCTCGGGATGCCGATGACCGCGCAGGCGGCGACCGCCGGGTGCTGGGCGAGGGCGTTCTCGACTTCCGCCGAATAGACGTTCTCGCCGCCGGTGATGATCATGTCCTTGAGCCGGTCGGCGATGAAGATGAAGCCGTCGTCGTCCATCCAGGCACCGTCGCCGGTGTGCATCCAGCCGTCGCGCAGGGCGGCGGCCGTCAATGCCGGCTGGTTCCAGTAGCCCTGCATCACGTTGGGGCCGCGCACCACCACTTCGCCGACCGTGCCCCGCGGCACTTCCCGGCCCTGCGGATCGACGATGCGGACTTCGGTGCAGTGGCTGGCCCGGCCGGCGGAGCGCAGCTTGCCGAGCCGGCGCCCTTCGGCCGTGTGGTACGACGCCGGGTTGAGGGTCGCCAGCGGGGACAGCTCGGTCATGCCGTAGGCCTGCACGAAGCCCACGCCCGGCAGCGCGGCCATCGCGCGCTCGAGCACGGCCTCCGAGATCGGCGAGGCGCCATAGGCGATGGTGCGCAGCGCGCCCAGGTCGCGCGGCTTCTTCATGGCTGGATGGTCGACCAGCATCTGGATCATCGATCCAGTGCGGCATCGACAGGCCCATGTCCGCCAGATGGAACATTGGCGCGCAGTGCAGGTAGATGGCGCCGGGCTCGGCCAGGCCCTCCGAGCGCAGGGCCATGCCGGAGCTGCACAGGTTGCTACGAGGCCCTGCTGGCCGAGGCCGCCCCGATTGCCGACGTCTTGCGCCGCGGCGAGGACCTCGCCGGCAACGCGATCCGGATGCTGCTGCATCGCGCGATGCAGTCCTTGGGTCATGTACATGGGCTGTGTCTCCCGACGGCCGCGACATCAAGGTCGGCGTCAACCCCGAGCTGATGGCGGCGATGGAGAGCAGCATCCCGCTGGGCCGCGGCGGCACGCCCGACGAGGCCGCCGGCGCGGTCTACCTGCTGTGCATCCCCGAGTCCGATTACGTGAGCGGCCAGACGCTGATGTGCAGTGGCGGCCTGACCGGGATCTAGCAGATGACCACCACCGTGCGCAGCGCGCTGCAGGACGGCGTCGCGACCCTCACGCTCGACCGCCCTCAGGCGCTCAATGCGCTTTCGCCGGGTCTGATGGTCGAGCTCGCGGCAGCGCTGCAGGCCTGCACCTCCGACAGCCGCACGCGCGCCGTGCTGCTGACCGGCGCTGGCCGGGCCTTCTCGGCCGGCGGCGACATCGGCTGGTTCGGCGAAGTGCTGGCCGGCGGCGGCCCGCATGCGCAGGCCGAAATCGGCGGCTACATGGAAGAGGTCGGCAATCCGCTGACCCTGGCCATCGCCGAATGTCCGGTGCCGGTGGTGGCGGCGGTCAACGGCGCCTGCGTGGGCGGCGCGGTCGGCATCGCGCTGGCGGCCGACATCGTGCTGGCCGCGCACTCGACCTATTTCCTCGTGCCCCAGGTGCCGCAGCTCGGAGCGGTGCCCGACCTCGGCGCCACCTGGATGCTGGCGCGGCTGCTCGGCCGCAGCCGGGCGCTGGGCATCGCGCTGACCGGCGAGCGGATCGACGCGGCGCAGGCCGAGCACTGGGGCCTGATCTGGCGCAGCGTCGCCGACGAAGCGCTGCAGGCGCAGGCCTTCGCCCTGGCCCGGCGCCTGGGCGGCGCTTCGGCCGCCGCGCTGCGCGACACGCGGCGGCTGGTCGATGCGGCGCCCGCCAATAGCCTCGCACAACAACTCGCCGATGAATGCACGGCCCAGCGCCGGCATGTCGCCGGCGATTTCTTCAACGACGCCTGCGCGCGCTTCCTGGCCCGGACCGGCACACGCAACTGAGCACTTACCCACACATGCTGCCCCAACTCCTGCGCCATCCGTGGATGGACGAAGACATCGAGACCTTTCGCGACCAGGTGCGGCGCTACATCGCCGCCGAGTTGTCGCCGCAGCTGGACGGCTGGCGCCGCCAGGGCTACATCCCGCGCGAGGTCTGGCGCCCGTTCGGACGGCTGGGCTTCTTGCTGCCCGAACTGGATGAAGCCTACGGCGGCGCGGGCGCCTCGCTGGCCTATCAGCTGGTGGTGCAGGACGAGCTCGCCAAGGCCGAGATTCCCGCCAACACCGGGGTCCACAACCTGGCCGCGCACTACATCCTCGACTACGGCACCGAGGCGCAGAAACAGCGCTGGCTGCCCAGGCTCGCGAGCGGCGAGATGCTGGCCGGCATCGCGCTGACCGAACCCGGCTGCGGCTCGGACCTGAAGGCACTGCGCACGCGGGCTCGGCGCGACGGCGACGCGTATGTGATCGATGGCGGCAAGACCTTCATCACCAACGGCTTCACCGCCAACCTGCTGGTGGTCGCGGTGCGCACCGGCGACGCCGGCAGCCGCGGCGTCTCGCTGCTGGTGCTCGAGACCGAGGACCTGCCGGGCTTCCGGGTCGGCCGCAGGCTGGAAAAGCTGGGCCAGCACGCGTCGGACACGGCAGAGCTGTTCTTCGATGGCGCGCGCGTGCCGGCCGACCACCTGCTGGGTGAGAAGGAAGGCAACGGCTTCGTCCAGCTGATGAGCCAGCTGCCTTATGAGCGCCTGTTCCTGTGCGTACCGGCCGCGGCGGTGATCGAGCGCGCGGTCGCGCTGACGGTCGCCTACACGCAGCAGCGCAAGGCCTTCGGCCAGACCGTGTTCGACTTCCAGAACACGCGCTTCAAGCTGGCCGAGTGCGCGACCCTCGCGCACGTGGTGCGCAGCTTCGTCAACGACTGCATCCAGCGCCTGATCGACGGCACCCTCGACCCCGAGGCCGCCTACATGGCCAAGTGGTGGTGCACCGAGCAGCAGGGCAAGGTCACCGACGAATGCCTGCAGCTGTTCGGCGGCTATGGCTACATGGTCGAATACCCGATCGCCCGGCTCTATGCCGACGCCCGCATCCAGCGCATCTACGGCGGCACCAGCGAGATCATGAAGGACCTGATCGCACGAAAGCTGGGCGCATGAAGGCGCCGCTCGCGGGAGTCCGCATCGTCGAGTTCGAAGGGATCGGACCCGGGCCGCTGGCCGGCCTGATGCTGGCGGGCATGGGCGCCGAAGTGACCGTGATCGCGCGGCCCCAGCCCGGCGCGATCAACCAGYTCATGGGCCGCAACGAAGACGACGACGAAAAGGCGCTGCGCCGCGGCAAGACGGTCGTCACGCTGGACCTGAAGCAGGCCGACGGCCGGGCCGAGGCGATGGCGCTGGTCGGCGCGGCGGACGCATTGATCGAAGGCAACCGGCCGGGGGTCATGGAGCGGCTGCAACTCGGTCCTGCCAACTGCGCGGCGCGCAATCCGAAGCTGGTCTACGGCCGCATGACCGGATGGGGCCAGAGTGGTCCGCTGGCCCAGGCCTCCGGGCACGACCTGAACTACGTGGCGCTGACCGGGCTGCTGTCGCTGTCGGCGCACCGCGGCGAGCGGCCGATCGTGCCGCCGACCGTGATCGGCGACGCCGGCGGTGCGCTCGGCCTGGCCTTCGGCATCGCCTGCGCGCTGGTCGATGCGCGCAGCAGCGGACGCGGACGCGTGGTCGACGGCGCCATCGTCGACGTGCTCGCCATGTTGGGCGGAATCGCCCAGTGGGCGCATGCCGGCGGCCAGCTCGGCGGCTCGCTGTCCAGCCTGTTCCACGACTCGCCCTTCTACGACGTTTATGCCTGCGCCGATGGCGGCTTCATCACTCTCGGTGCACTCGAGCCGCAGTTCTATGCGCTGCTGCTGGACAAGCTCGGGCTCGCGAACGTCGATCCGGCCCGGCAGTACGAGCGGGCCGATTGGCCGGCTCTCAAGGCGCGCTTCACCGCGCTGTTCGCGAGCCGGCCGCGCGACCACTGGTGCGCGCTGCTTGAAGGCAGCGATGCCTGCTTCGCGCCGGTGCTGAGCCTAGCGGAAGCCGCGGTCCACCCGCACAACATGGCGCGCGGCATCTACACGGCCGGCCCGGGCGGCGGGGTGCAAGCGAGGGCCGCGCCGCGCTTCCTGCCGTTGGCGAAGGGTTCCGATCGCTAGAATCGCGCCCCTTGTCCCGCATCCGCATCGCGCTCCATGAACATCGTCGTCAACGAAGACCTGAAATCCTATATCGACCCGTTGACGGCGGAGGAATATGAATCACTGGAGCGCAGCATCCTCGCCGATGGCTGCCGCGATGCGCTGGTGTTGTGGGGCGATGTGCTGGTCGACGGCCACAACCGCTACGGCATCTGCCAGAAGCACGGCCTGCCGTTCCAGACGGTGCAGAACACGCGCTTCAAGACCCTCGAGGATGTGCACCTGTGGATGATCGACCAGCACCTGGGCCGGCGCAGCGTGTCGGACTTCCTGCGCGGCGTGCTGGCCTTGCGCAAGAAGGACATCGTCGCCGGACGGCAGGCCCGAGCGTCCGCGGCGCCGGCCGACAGCGCCGACGATCCGCCCTTCGATACCGATCCCGCGCTGCCGCCGACCGCGCCGCTGAACAGCCGCGAAGCGATCGCCAAGGCGGCGCGCCTCAGCAGCAGCCAGGTCGTGATGATCGAGAAGATCCAGAAGCAGGCAGCGCCCGAGTTGGTGGCCGCGGTCAAGTCGGGCACGATCTCGATCAACGCCGCGGCGGCAGTGGCGACCCTACCGGCCGAAGAGCAGATCGCCGCCGCCCACGGCGGCAAGGACGAACTCAAGCAGGCGGCCAAGCGGGTGCGGGAAGCCAAACGCCCGGCGCGCGTGGACCCTGCGAAGACCGAAACCCCGGACGCAGCGGACGCCGTCGAACGACTGACGCAGCGCGTCGCCGAACTCACGGCTGAGAATGAAGACCTGCGTCGGCAGGTCTCCTCGCTGCACGCACTGCTGGCGGCCGAGGCCTGACGCGATTTCAGTGGTTCACGCCGCCAACGACAGGTATGCGCTGCCGAGCTTCCGCAGTCCGGGAGCCCGGGTCCAGGGTCATTCAGCGTGGTCAGCGCAATTCCAATTTGATGGCCGAAGCGATGTTGCGAAACCGCGCGATCTCGGAGTCGAAGTAGGCCTGCGCGGCGTCCAGATCTAGCGCCGTCTCCGGCGCCATGCCGGTGGCCTCCAGCACCTTGGCCGCTTCCGGCGAACGCGTCGCCTCGTTGACGGCGGCGCCGATGCGTTCTGCCAGCGCGACCGGCACCGACTTGCCCACGAACATGCCGAGCCAAGCGGTGAGTTCGAAGTCCCTCATCGACTTGCTCTCGCTGAAGGCCTGCAGCCTGCTGCAGCGCGGGAGTGCGCGCCGTCGAGGCGACGCCGATGGCCTTGAGATTGCCCTTTTCGATCATGGCAATGAAGGTCGGCGCCAGTGGAATGAAGACCAGGCAGACCTGCTTTCCGGCCAAGTCTTGCATGGCCGGCATTGCACCCTTGTAAGGCACGTGGACCATGCTCAGCTTGGCGCGTTGCCCAAAGTCAGCGCCCATGAGGTGGGAGGCCGATCCGTTGCCTGTGCTGGCGTAGGTGAGTTCCGTGCCGGAAGCGCGAGCCCAGGTCGGGGCGCGCCAGCAAAAGCATCGGGCCGGAACAGGCAAGCGCCACGAGGCGAAAGTCCTCGGGCCTGTACTTGACGAACTTCATCGCCAGTGGAGCCAGGATCAGCTCGTTGGGCGTGCCAAAGAACATCATGGGTTGCGCCGCGGATGCACTCAGCACTTCAAAGAGCGGCGGTTGAAAGCTTGGGCCAAGGACTGGGTGTTGGTCCTTTCGGCCGACCCGCGGCTCGACAGGACCAGTGCCAAGCACCACGTGCACGCTCTCCAGCTTCAGGGCTTCATGCCGTTGGCATCGCAGCGGACAACCTCGCCGGCGGAATTGGCGCGATGCGCCAGTCACTGCTGCACTTGGGACTCGTTCCGTGGCCAGGAGTTCAATCAGGCAACGACCCAACGCATGATGGAACTGTGTGCAGGGTCGCGGCGCTCTACGCTGGGTCATGTAACAACACTGCAAGCGTGCGAGCGATCCGGGGTGTGTCGTGTGGTCGGAAAAGAGGCCGTATTTCACGAACTCCGACCACCAATAGATCCGGCTCGCTCGCCGCGATGGTGGAACAAGCCATTTGGCGCCAAGCGGTGTACGACATAGCGCACAAGGACGCGATTTCGTAGGACTCAAGGAAGCCTCGAATCCGCCGTCGAGTCGCTTCGCACTGCCCGCACTCCTACGTCGGCTGCTTGCCACGGGCATACCTTGTTCCCATAAGGCAACAGGAGAATCCACCATGCCGCTCGCGATGCCCCAGCCCGACTTCGAACCAAACCTGCGGCTTCATCTCAGCGCGTTTCATGCTCGAATGGAGCTCACTCCGGATCGCCTCGCTGGCCCCGGCGATGACGACGAAGACGACGATCCGGTCGGAGACCATCCCGCGCGCCGCGCGAGGCAAATGCTCATTGCCGACGGAGATCGTCGATACAAATAGCTCCGTATGGGCCGACAGCAGCTGATGCCCGCAGCATCTCAGCGCGTGGCGTTCGGGAAGAACAGCTGCTCGCCACCGATCCTGTAGGCCGCGATGGTCGACTGGCCGACCGGCGAGATCACCCAGTCAACGAACTTCTGCGCCCCCGCGCTGTTGAGCTTCGGGAACCTGTTCGGACTCACCACCATCACGCCGTACTGGTTAAACAGGCGCTTGTCGCCTTCCACCAGCACCGCGAGGCCGGCCCGGTTCTTGAAGCTGAGCCAGGTGCCGCGATCGGCCAGCACATAGGCGCCGCTCGAGGCCGCGATGTTGAGCGCCGGCCCCATGCCGCAGCCGCACTCCTTGTAGCCCGACCCCTTCTTGTCGTTCGGCAGCGGCTGGCCCGCCTCGGCGATCCCGGTCTGCGACCACAACCGGCGCTCGGYCGCGTCGGTGCCGCTCTTGTCGCCGCGCGAAACGAAAGGCGCGTTGGCGGCCGCGATCTTCTTCAATGCGGCCTCGATGTCCTGGCCCTTGACGCCGGCCGGGTCGCCCTTGGGGCCGACCAGCACGAAGTCGTTGTACATGACCGGAAAACGCTTGTCGGCGAAGCCCTCGGCGACGAACTTCTCTTCGGCCGCGGTGTCGTGCACGAAGAGCACGTCGGCATCGCCGCGCCTGGCCATGTCGATCGCCTGGCCGGTGCCGACCGCCACCACCTTGACGTCGATGCCGCTGGCCTGCTTGAAGGCCGGCAGCAGGTGCGCGAACAGGCCCGACTGCTCGGTGGACGTGGTCGAGGCCATGGTGAGGGTCTCGGCGTGGGCGGCCAGCGCGCCCGCCGCAAGCACCAGCGCACCGAGCGAGCACTTCATGACCCTGGGCAGGCCGAACAAGGTCATACCAGTTCTCCTTTGACAAACAGACGGGCTTCCTCGGGCAGCGGCCCACGGAAGAAATCGTGGACCGGCAGGTCGGCCACCACCCGGCCGTGCTCGAGGTAGACGACGCGGCTCGCGAGCCGCTTGACCTGACCCAGGTTGTGGCTCGCGAAGACCAGTGTGCGGCCCTGCCCGGCCTCGGCGATCAAGGCCTCGACCTCGCGCTTGGCAGTGGGGTCCAGGCTGGCGGTGGGCTCGTCGAGCAGCAGCACGTCCGGATGCAGCGCCCAGGCCCGTGCGAGCGCCATGCGCTGCTGCTGGCCGCCCGACAGCGTGCGCGCGTTGCGGCCGGCCAGCCCGGCCAACCCGACTCTTCCGAGCGCGACCCCAGCCTCGCGCTGCGCATTGCGCCACGGCGCGCCTTGCAGCCACAGCGCCAGGGCGACGTTGTTGCGGACGCTGGCGCGCAGCATGTGCGGCCGCTGGAACAGCATGGCCTGCCCGTTCGGCGGCACGCGGCTCATGAAGACGCCCGAGGAATGTGGAAGCAGCCCGTGCAGCAAGCGTAACAGGCTGCTCTTCCCGCTGCCGTTGGCACCGATCAAGGCCACGCGCTCGCCCGCTGCGATCTCCAAGTTGACGGCGGCCAGCGCTTGCACCTGGCCGAAGCGCAACCCGACCCCGTGCAGGCTGAACAGCGGCGAGCCCACCGCCGGCACGGTGTGGCGGCTCATTGCACGGCCTCCAGCGCCCGGGCGCGCATGGCATCGACGGCCGCGCCATCGACCCGTTCGCGCCAGGCGCGCAAGGCCGCGATCGCCAGGTTCAGCAGCAGCACCACGGCCAGCAGCAGCAGCCCGAGCGCCAGCGCCAGCGGCAGATCGCCCTTGCTGGTTTCCAGCGCGATGGCGGTGGTCATCACGCGCGTGAAGCCGTCGATGTTGCCGCCGACGATCATCACGGCGCCGACCTCCGATACGGCGCGGCCGAAAGCCGCGATCACCACGGTGACCAGCGCGTAGCGCTCGTCGGCCACCAGCAGCAGGGCGCGCGCGAAGCTGCCGGCGCCGAGCGAGCGCAGCTGCTCGCCATGGGCGCGATCGGCATCCTCGATCGCCTGCCGCGTCAGCGCCGTGACCACCGGCAGCACGAGGATGGTTTGCGCCAGCACCATCGCCTTGAAAGAGAACAGCCAGCCCAGGAAGCCCAGCGGGCCCGAGCGCGACAGCAGCAGGTAGATCACCAGGCCCACCACCACCGAGGGCAGCGCCAGCAGCGTGTTGAGCAAGGTCAGCAGCAGGCCGCGCCCGGGGAATCGGGCCACCGCCAGCCAGGCCCCCAGCAGCAGTCCGAAACCGCAGGCCAGCAGGCAGGCCGTCGCGCTGACCGCCAGCGAGCGCCCGACGATCGAGAGCAGCAGGGGATCGGCGGAGACGAGAAGCTGCCAGGCGGCAGCGGCGCTGTCGGCGAAGGTGTTCATGGGGCGCGTTGGTCGGGGAGCGCCGAAGTATGGTCAGGCCGGCACCGTCGACCTATGCAATGTCTTTCATAGGCCACGAACACGCTCTGCATAATCTCCCCCGGCGCCCCCTCCCCTTTCGCCGCCCCCGTGCAACAGATCGAACTCTCCTACGCCATCGCTCCGCGCCGCCAGGGCCGCACGCTGATCCACAACCCGCTGATGGAGTTGCTGCACGCGGTGCGTGAGCACGGGTCGATCTCGGCCGCCGCGCGCGCCGTGGGCTATTCGTACCGCCACGTCTGGGGCGAGCTCAAGCGCTGGGAACAGACGCTGGGCCATCCGCTGGTGACCGGCGATCAAGGCCGCTCAGCCCAGCTGTCCGAGTTCGGCGACAAGCTGCTGTGGGCCGAACGCCAGGCCCAGGCCCGGCTGGCGCCGCAGATCGAGGCGCTGCATGCGGACCTCGAGCGCGCCTTTGCGCTCGCCTTCGACGACAGCACGCATGTGCTGAGCCTGCACGCCAGCCATGACGATGCGCTGGTGCTGCTGCGGGCGCACGCCGCGGCCACGGCGAGGCTCCAGCTCGACATCCGCTTCACCGGCAGCGTCGATGCGATCAGCGCGCTGAACC
>NZ_JBFUIU010000037.1:0-36050 GCF_056401695.1 Variovorax sp. P4_D9 | reverse complement strand
CTCTTGAGCCGCACCATCGACTACTACTTCACGCCGCAAAGCCCCTGGACCTACCTCGGCCATGCGCGCTTCGCCGCCATCGCGAAGGCCGCCGGCGCCACGGTGCGCATCCGGCCGATCGATTTCGGCGCCGTGTTCCCGGTCTCGGGCGGATTGCCGCTCGGCAAGCGGGCGCCGCAGCGGCAGGCCTATCGCCTGGTCGACCTGGCGCGTTTCTCGAAGTACCTCGACATCGAGCTCAACCCCAAGCCCAAGTTCTTCCCGGTCGCCAGCGACGACGCGGCCCGGCTGATCATCGCCGCCGACCTGCACGATGGCACCGAGGCCGCGATGAAACTCTGCGGCGCGGTGTTCGCGGCGGTCTGGGTGCAGGAGCGCAACATTGCCGACCCGAAGGTGCTCGAGACAGTGGCGGCAGAATGCAGCCTCGACGCGCGCCGGGTCGACCAGGCGCAGAGCCAGGCGGTGCAGGAGCGCTATGAGGACTACACCCAGCAGGCCATCGACGCCAAGGTCTTCGGCGCCCCGAGCTACGTGATCGACGGCGAGATCTTCTGGGGCCAGGACCGGCTCGATTTCGTCGAACGCGCATTGAAAAAGCAACAACCATCCATTCAAGGAGCATGACCATGGGTCAATTCATCGATCTCACCGCCAAGGACGGTTTCACCTTTCCCGCCTACTTCGCCGAGCCGGCGGGCAAGCCGAAGGGCGCGGTGGTCGTGGTGCAGGAGATCTTCGGCGTCAACTCGCACATCCGCTCGGTGGCCGACGGCTATGCGGCCGAGGGCTACCTGGCGGTGGCGCCGGCCACCTTCCACCGCGTGAAGCATGGCGTCGATCTGGGTTACACCGAAGACGACATGAAGGCCGGCTTCGGGCTCAAGACCGCGGTCGAGGCGCTGCCCGCACCGGGCGTGCTGCAGGACCTCCAGGCCGCGGTCGACTACGCTGCGCGGGCCGGCAAGGTCGGCATCGTGGGCTACTGCTGGGGCGGGCTGCTGACCTGGCGCGCGGCGGCCGAGGTGACGGGCCTGGCTGCGGCCGCTCCGTACTACGGCGGGGGCATGACCAGCCCGGAGGAAAGCGCGCGCAAACCCAAGGTGCCGGTGCTGGTCCATTTCGGCAACAACGACCACTGGATTCCGCTCGAGACCGTCGACGCCTTCAAGAAGGCGCACCCCGAGGTCGAGGTGCACGTCTACGAATGCGGCCACGGCTTCAACTGCGACCAGCGCGGATCCTACGACGCGGCAGCCGCCAAGCTCGCGAAGGAGCGCACCCTGGCCTTCTTCGCCAAGCACCTCGGCTGAGCGGGGCGGCGGGCCGTGGCTGGCAGGCGCTGTCGCTTCGCGCCGTTCGCGCTGGCGGCGGCGCTGCTGGCGTCGAGCGCCTGGTCGGCCGACTATGCCGGCCCGCTTTTCGACACCCACCTGCACTACAACCAGGAGGCCTGGGACGGCAACACCGGGCCATATCCGCCGGCCGAGGCGCTGGCGCGCATGCAGCGCAACGGCGTCAAGGCGATCGTCGCCAACTCGCGCCCCAATGCCGGCACGCAGACCCTTGCGGCGGCCCGCGAGGCGCGCGAAGCCGGCGTGGCGGTGGTGCCCTTCGTGCGGCTCTACCGCAACCGAGACGACTACGGAAACTGGTTCCGCGACGACAGCATCTACGAGATGGTGCAGGCGGAGCTGGCCCGCGGAACGGCGAGCGGGCCTTACAGGGGACTGGGCGAGTTCCATCTCTACGACAGCGCCAATGCCAACGGGCCTGTTGCACGGAAACTCATCGTCCTGGCGGAACAGAAGCAGCTCGCGGTGCTGGCGCACGTGGACGACGTCGCAATCGACCTGCTGATGGCCCATGCGCCTTCCAAGGGCCGGGCGCTGCGCCTGATCTGGGCCCACACCGGCATCGGCGGCCCGCCGATCGAGCGGGTCCAGGCGCTGCTCGAGCGCTATCCGCTGCTGATGGGCGAGTTGTCGTACCGGCCCGGACTCACCTGCGATGGCGGCAAGCTATGCCCCGAGTGGCGCGCGCTGATCCTGAAATACCCCGACCGCTTCCTCGTCGGTTCCGACACCTGGGTCAACCAGCGCTGGAGCGCCTACGACGAGATCATGCGCGGCTACCGCAGCTGGCTCGGCGACCTGCCGCCGGAAGTCGCGCAGCGCATCGCCTGGGGCAACGCGGCGGCGATCTTCGGCATCAGGTAGCCGCCGGCTCGGGGTCGCGCACCCTTGCCTCGAGAAAATCCAGCAGCGCCCGCAGCGCGGCGCTGTTGTGGCGGCGTTGCGAGTACGCCGCGTACAGCCAGAGATCGCGCGGCATGAATTCCCTCAGTACAGGCACCAGTGCGCCGCGTTCGATGTGCTGCTGCGCCATGATCATCGGCACGCAGACGGCCCCGAGCCCGGCCAGCGCCACGCCGACCAGCGGTGCGGCGTCATTGGCATCCATGCGGCTGGTGACCGGCACGCTGTAGGGCTGGCCGTCGACCTCGAACGGAAGTTGCGGTCCGCCGCCCGCGAGCGAATAGGTCAGGACGTCGTGCCGGCGCATGTCGTCGGGCTTCTTCGGCATGCCGCGCCGGGCCCAGTAGGTCGGTGCCGCGCAAAGGGCCAGGTCCATCAGGCGCAACCGCCGCACGATCACGTTCTCGTCGCGGATGCGGCCCAGCCGCAAGGCGACATCGACGCCTTCCTCGACCAGGTCGATCACCCGGTTGCTCAGGTGCAGGCTCACGTGGACGTCGGGATAGGTGATCATGAATTCGCCGATCAGGCCCGAGAAGCTGCTTTGTCCCAGCCCGTGAGGCGCCGTGACCCGCACCCGGCCGCGCGGGTGCCCGGCGTGCCCCTGCAGTTCGGACTCGGTCCGCTCGATCATCTCCAGCAGCGGCTTGCTGCGCTCGAGCAGCAGGTGGCCGGCATCGGTCAGGCTAACCGAGCGCGTCGAGCGGTTCAGCAAGCGGACGCCGAAGCGGGTCTCCAGCTGCGCAACGTACTTGCTGGTGTTGGCCTTCGACATTCCGAGCGAGTGGGAGGCGCGCGAGAAGCTGCCGCGCAAGGCGACTTCTCGAAAGGTTTTGAGCAGTTCCAGACCGTCCATGGCACTCCATTGTTTCCGTTTGATGAACACGGTGATTCGTTTTTATAGGGTTTCTACTTAGAAATCCGAGGCAGACTCTATCCCACTGAGCTTTTCTCTCCACCACAACGAAGGACATTCGAATGAAGACCTCGCAGATCATTGCCGCTGCCGCCCTGTCGATCCTGGCCGCTGCCGGCGCCCAGGCCGAAACCTATGAAGGCGTGCAAGCTCCGGTGTCGGCCGCCAGCCGCGCCGAAGTGAACGCCCAGGCCGTGGTCGCGGCCCGCAGCGAGAACCCGTATGCGGACGGCGTGTCCTCGCGCGTCGCCCCGGCGCTGACCGCTTCGGCCGACCGTGAGGTCGTCCGCTCGCAGGCCGTGGCCACCGCCCATGAGCCAAACCAGAACCTGGATCGCAAGGCCTTCGTGAACAGCGTGGTGCCGTCGCAATACAACATCGCCCGCCCGGTGACCCAGCGCGCCGGTCTCTGATCCACGCCGTTTCCGGTCGAAAGCCGGGCCGTGCGAAAGCGCGGCCCGGCTTTTTGTTTGGCGGCTGTGGGAATCGTCATTGTTTCGATTAAGGAAACGCCGTGTCTCTTTTCTAAGTGTTTCCCCCTAGGGATTCCGTTCGACACTCGCTCGCACAGGCCAGCGACAGCGAGCCTGGTTTGAAACCAACTTCGAAGAATCCAAAGGAACTGAAATGAAGACCTCCCATATCCTCGCCGCTGCCGCCCTGTCCTTCCTCGCTGCCGCCGGCGCGCAGGCCGAGAGCTACGACGGCGTGCACAACGGCGTCTCGGCCAAGAGCCGCGACGAAGTCAGCGCCGAAGCTGTCCGCACCGCCGCCGCACCGAACCAGAACGTGGTGCGCGGTTCGCGCGGTGCCGAGCCTTTCAACCCGGTCGCCAATCCCGAGGCCGTGCGGGCCCAGGCCATCGCCACTGCCAGCGCGCCCGACCAGAACGTCAGCGCCGGTTCGCGCGTCAACAGCCGCGTGATTTCGACCATGAACAAGTCGGCCGAGCCGCGCGTGCAAGCCGAGAAGGAAGGCGCCGCCACGGCCAAGTAAGCCCGGCGTCTGCCTGACCCGAAGCCGGAAGGTGCGCGAGCACCGTCCGGCTTTTTCAATGGATCAGCGGGTTCGGGCCAGGTAGCGCTTGCGCCAGAAGACTACGACCAGGACGACCGCGATCACGCCCATCGACCCCATCGCGATCCAGAAGCCATCGGCCTTGTGCACCAGCGGGATGAATTCGAAATTCATGCCGAAGATGCCGGCGATCAGGTTCAGCGGCAGGAAGACCGCGGTCAGCGCGGTCAGCACCCGCATGATGTCGTTGGCGCGGTGGCCCTGGACGCTGAAATGCATCTGGACCGCAGTCTCGGCATTCTGCTCGAGCCGCCGAACATGGTGCACCACGCGCTCGATGTGCTCGAGCACGTCGCGGCTGCGCACCATGACCAGTTCGCGCTCGCGCTGCTCGGTGCTGCCGGCCGCCGGCGGCAGGGTCTCGAGCGAATCGATCCAGTCCTGGATCGCCGCGCGCTGGTCTTCGCAGATCTCGTCGAGGTGGTAGAGCGACTGGCGGGAGTCCATCAGCGCGCTCCAGTTGGTGAAGCGGCTGTGCGGGTCGATCAGTTCTGCCTGCCAGTGGTCGAGCTGGCGGGTCAGTTCGCGCCGCAGGTCGAGGTAGGCGTCGACGATCTGATTGATCACCCGCAGCATCAGGTCGGCCGGGCCCGAGGGAATGCGGGCGGAGACCGCGCGGACATCCAGCGCCGGGACCGGGCTGCGGCCGCGTTCGGCCGGTGCGGCGGCGGCCAGCAACTTGGCCGCGAAGGTATCGCGCACGCTGCCGTCCTCCGGGTGCACCGACAGCAGGACGCGGTCGAACACCGCGAAGCCCACCGGGCGCGTGTCGACCCGGCGCAGCACGCTGGGGCCGCCGCGGGCGGGCTCGTCGGGCTTCGGCGCCGGCGCCTTCCCGTTGGATGCGGCCAGCCGGCGGAACACCAACAGGTCGTACTGCGAGGTGTAGTCGAAACGCGAGGGCAACTGGTCGTTGACCAGGTCGCTCACGTGGAGGTCAAGCAGCAGGGTGCCGCACAGCGCCTGCAGCACCTCCTGCACCTGCGGCAGCGAGGACTGGAACTCCTCGCGGGTCAGCGACAGCCACAGATAGCCCCGCTCGCAGGCCCCCGGCGCCGCCATCGGCGCCAGCCCGTCGTGCTCGGTGACCTGCGTGCCGTCGATCTTGAAGATGCGCATGGAGGGCCGACCTCAGGGCTGTTTCAGCAGCCGGGCGGCATCTAGCGCGAAATAGGTCAGCACTCCGTCGGCCCCTGCGCGCTTGAAGGCCAGCAGGCTTTCGAGCATCACGGCGTCGTGGTCCAGCCAGCCGTTCTGCGCCGCGGCCTTCAGCATCGCGTACTCGCCGCTCACCTGGTAGGCGAAAGTCGGAACCCGGAACTCATCCTTCACCCGACGCACGATGTCCAGGTAGGGCATTCCGGGCTTCACCATCACCATGTCGGCGCCCTCGGCGATGTCGATCGCGACCTCGCGCAGCGCCTCGTCGCTGTTGCCCGGATCCATCTGGTAGACCTTCTTGTTGCTCTTGCCGAGGTTGGCGGCCGAGCCGACGGCATCGCGGAAGGGGCCGTAGAAGGCGCTCGCGTACTTGGCGCTGTAGGCCATGATCCGCGTATGGATGTCGCCACGCGCCTCGAGCGCGTTGCGAATCGCGCCGATCCGGCCGTCCATCATGTCGCTCGGTGCCACGATGTCGACGCCGGCGCGCGACTGTGCGAGCGCCTGCTTGACCAGCACCTCGACCGTCGGGTCGTTGAGGATGTAGCCGCTGTCGTCGAGCAGTCCGTCCTGCCCGTGGCTGGTGTATGGGTCCAGCGCCACGTCGGTCATCACGCCCAGTTCGGGAAAGCGCGACTTGAGCGCGGCCACCACCCGAGGAATCAGGCCCTCAGGGTTGAAGGCTTCGTCGCCGCCGGGCGTCTTCAGCCGGACATCGATGACCGGGAACAGCGCCATCACCGGAACGCCGAGCGCTACGCACTGCTCGGCCACCGGCAGCAGCAGGTCGAGACTCAGCCTTTCCACGCCCGGCATGGACGCCACTGCGTCGCGCCGCGTTTCTCCCTCCTGGACGAATACCGGATAGATCAGATCATGGGCCGAGAGCGAATGCTCACGTACCAGGTTTCGCGTGAAGGCGTCCCGGCGCAAGCGGCGCGGCCGGCCCGCGGGGAAAGGGGCGTGGATGGTCATGTCGAAAATTGTGCCCCAAGAGCACTGTGCCGCCTGGGAAAGACGAGCTTGGCAATCGTCTGTCTTCTTCTTGTGCAGGGGTGAACGGAAAACGAAGTGGTTGGTACTAGGTGTTTTAGCCATAAGTTCAAAAAAACGCTGTCGTTGCTTGATAGGTTGTTTTGCCTTTGTTAAATTCTGTCTTGGGCGGCTTGCCGCTCCCCGCTTTTCCTCCCTGAGCGGGTGCCTTGATGTGTGACAGCAAAAGGGCTTCTCAGCCCGGCGTTTTGACGTCGGGCTTTTTTTTGCGCGTCCGATGGCGGGCGGCCGCGACCTTGCGGCCCGTACGCGCCCACTAAACTGCCGCCATGCTTTGGGTCAAATCGCTGCACATCGTCTTCATTGCCAGTTGGTTCGCCGGGCTGTTCTATCTGCCGCGCATCTTCGTCAACCTGGCGATGGTCGCGCCCGAATCGGTCGCCGAGCGCAGCCGCCTGCTGCTGATGGCGCGAAAGCTGTTTCGCTTCACCACCCTCCTGGCGCTGCCGGCGCTCGGCTTCGGCCTCTGGCTCTGGCTCGGCTACGGCATCGGGCGCGGGCCGGGCAACGGGTGGATGCACGCCAAGCTGGCGCTGGTGCTGGTGGCGATCGGCTACCACCACGGCTGCGGCGTGCTGTTGCGCCGCTTCGTCGCCGGGACCGACCGCCGCAGTCACCGTTTCTACCGCTGGTTCAACGAGTTGCCGGTGCTGCTGCTGCTCGCGATCGTGGTGCTGGTGGTGGTCAAGCCCTTTTGAATGCGGTGGCCACGCAGCACAAGTCCGTCGCCTTGCCCCTAGCGCTCGCCTACGCGGCGCTGATCGTCTACGCCAGCCTCTATCCCTTCGCCGACTGGCGCGACCAGGGCATCGCGCCCTGGGCCTACCTGGCGGCGCCCTGGCCTAAGTACTGGACCGCCTTCGACTTCGGCATCAACGTCGTCGGCTACATGCCGCTGGGCTTCCTCGCCGCGATCGCGGTGATCCGCAATCGGCCGGCCACCGGCGTCGTGCGCGCGGTGCTTCGCGCCACCGCGGTCGGGGCCGCGATCTCCTTCGCCATGGAAACGCTGCAGAGCTACCTGCCGGCGCGCATTCCTTCCAATGTCGATCTCGGACTCAACATCGCCGGCACGCTGGTCGGGGCGGTGCTGGCGGCGGTGCTCGAGCGCCTGGGCGCCGTGGCGCACTGGCACCGGGCCCGCTCCAACTGGTTCGTCGACGACTCGCGCGGGGGACTGGTGCTGCTGGCCCTGTGGCCGATCGCGCTGCTGTTTCCGGCCGCCGTCAGCTTCGGCCTGGGCCAGGTGTTCGAGCGCCTCGAAGCCGCCATCGCCGACTGGCTGGTCGACACGCCCTTCATCGAATGGATGCCGGTGCGCCAGTTCGAACTGGAGCCCCTCGTGCCAGGCGTCGAGCTGCTGTGCGTCATGCTGGGCGCGCTGGTGCCTTGCCTGCTCGRCTTCCTGATCACCCGCTCGGTGGCCCGGCGAGCGATCCTGCTGCCGTCGATCCTGCTGGCGGGGGTGGCGGCCTCCGCGCTGTCGGCGGCCCTGAGCTACGGCCCGCCGCACGCCTGGGCTTGGCTGAGCCTGCCGGTGCAGGTCGGGATCGCGGCCGCGCTGTTCATCGGCGTGCTCTTGCTGGGCGCTCCCCGGCGCTTTTGCGCAGCCCTGCTGTTGATCGCCCTGGTGGTGCACCTGAGCCTGCTGAACCAGGCGCCCGAGAGTGCGTACTTCGCCCAGACGCTGGCGACCTGGGAGCAGGGGCGCTTCATCCGTTTCCACGGCCTGGCGCAATGGCTGGGCTGGATCTGGCCCTTTGCAACCCTTGCTTACGTGCTGGCCGTGCTGTCGCGCAGGGCGCCCGCAGCGCCGCCTCAATAGAATGAGCCGATGTCGAGTTCCAGCATTCCCCCGTCGGCGGGCTACTATGGCCGCCACATCTTCTTCTGCCTGAACGAACGCAAGACCGGCGAGGATTCCTGTTCGAAGCACGAGGCCCAGGCCGGCTTCGACCGCTGCAAGTCACGCGTCAGGGAGGCCGGACTGGCCGGACCCGGCAAGGTCCGGGTCAACAAGTCCGGCTGCCTGGACCGCTGCGCGGGCGGCCCGGTCGCGGTGGTCTATCCCGAGGCGGTCTGGTACACCTTTATCGATGCCGACGACATCGATGAAATCGTCGAATCGCACCTGAAGAACGGCGAAGTGGTCGAACGGCTCCTGCTGGCTCCCGACGTCGGACGCTGAGGGTCGGCCATCGATGAACTCCCGGACCGAGAAGCTCCAGATGCAGGGCGCCGCCGGCGCCATCGAAGTGCTGCGCGACCGTGCCGCCGACGGCTCGCCGGCGCTCGGCGTGGCGGTGATCGCGCACCCGCACCCGCTGTTCGGCGGCACCATGGACAACAAGGTGGTGCAGACGCTGGCGCGCGCCTTCGTCGCCTGCGGCTGGACCGCGGTGCGCTTCAATTTTCGCGGTGTCGGCGCCAGCGAAGGCGTGCACGACGAAGGGCGCGGCGAATGCGAGGACATGCGCGCGGTGGTCGAGCAAGTGGCGCCCGAGGGCCCGCTGGCGATCGCCGGCTTTTCCTTTGGCGCTTTCGTCGCCAGCTGTGCGGTCGAAAAGCTCTGGGCCACGCGCGACATCCACCACGTGGTGCTGGTCGGCACCGCGGCGTCTCGCTTCTCGGTCGCGACGCTGCCGCCCGCGGCCCACGAGCGTGCGCTGGTGGTCCACGGCGAGCATGACGACACGGTCCCGCTGGCTGCCGTCATGGACTGGGCGCGGCCGCAGTCACTTCCTGTGACAGTCGTTCCCGGGGGCGGCCATTTCTTTCACGGACAATTGCCCCTGCTCAAGAATCTTGTCGTCCGCCATCTGCGCGCGGGCTAGTCTTTTTCGTCTCCTCGCGGTCCATGAATCGTTTTGTTGAAGCGCTGCGCGCGTTCGCGGTGGCCGCTGCCGCTTCGATCTGTCTTGCCGCCGGAGCCCAGGTGCCGGCACCGCCCGAAATCGCCGCCCGCAGTTTCCTGTTGATGGATGTCACTGCAAACCAGATGCTGGCCCAGAAGGACATCGACAGCCCGGTCGAGCCGGCGTCGCTGACCAAGTTGATGTCGGCCTACCTGGTCTTCGACGCCCTCCGCGCCAAGAAGATCACCCTGGAGCAGACGCTGCCGGTCAGCGTCCGGGCCTGGAAGATGCCGGGCTCGCGGATGTTCATCGACCCGAAGATGCAGGTGCCGGTCGAGGACTTGGTCAAGGGCCTGATCGTGCAGTCCGGCAACGACGCCACGGTGGCGCTGGCCGAGGGCGTGGGCGGTACGGTCGAGCATTTCGTCGAGCTCATGAACGCGCAGGCCAAGGCGCTCGGCATGAACAACACGAGCTACAAGAATCCCGAAGGCCTGCCCGAGCCGGGCCACAGCACCACTGCGCGCGACCTGAGCATCCTGGCCACCCGCCTGATGCGCGACTTCCCTGACTACGTGCATTACTACTCAATCAAGAAGTACCGCTTCCCCGGCACACCGTCGACCAACGACACCAACCGCAATCTGCTGCTGTTCCGTGACCCGACCGTCGACGGCTTGAAGACCGGCCATACCCAGGCGGCGGGCTACTGCATGATCGTCACCGCCAAGCGCGACTTCCCGAACCTGACGGGCGGGCGCCGCCTGTTGTCGATCGTGCTGGGCGCCTCCAGCGAGAACGTGCGCGCCAACGAATCGCAGAAGCTGCTTAATTGGGGCTACACCGCCTTCGACGCGGTCCGTTTGTTCGAAGCCAACGAGGCGGTGGCCACGCCCGCGGTCTGGAAGGGCAAGGAAAACACCGTCAAGCTGGGCCGGCCCGAGGCTATCGTGGTCGCCGTGCCTGCCGGCGCCGCCAGCAAGATCAAKACCCAGGTGGTGCGCCCCGACCCGCTGGTCGCGCCCTTCACCAAGTTCCAGCCGATCGGCTCGCTGAAGATCACCCTGGGCGACGAGCCCGTGACCGAGGTGCCATTGGTGGCGCTCGACGCAGTCCAGCAAGCCGGTGTTCTGGGCCGCGCCTGGGACGCCGTCCGCCTCTGGATCAAGTAGCGCCCTGGCCGGGCTACACAAAGTGAGCCCGACCCGGGAGCGAGTGTTGTATACTCGTGGGCTTTTCGGAAAATCCGAAGGGATTCACGTTTTCGACCAAATCTTGGTCGTTTCCCCCGTCTGGCCGGTTCACGCCTAGGGTCTTCGGGGAAGTTTTGGGACTTATTCATTCATGCCAACCATCAATCAACTGGTGCGTCAGGGTCGGACGGTCGAAAAGATCAATTCGAAGAGCCCTGCCATGCAGAACTCGCCGCAACGTCGCGGTGTCTGCACCCGGGTCTACACCACGACCCCGAAAAAGCCGAACTCGGCGCTGCGTAAGGTCGCCAAGGTGCGCCTGACCAACGGCTTCGAAGTCATTTCCTACATCGGCGGCGAAGGCCACAACCTGCAGGAACACAGCGTCGTGCTGGTTCGCGGCGGTCGTGTCAAGGACTTGCCCGGTGTTCGCTACCACATCGTGCGCGGTTCGCTCGACCTGCAAGGCGTGAAAGACCGCAAGCAGTCGCGTTCCAAGTACGGCGCGAAGCGTCCCAAGAAGGCCTAAGGCTTTCTGGTTTTCATTCAGCGGTGTTCGAGTGCCCTGGCCGGCGCATCGAACGAAGTGACCCGATGTTGGGTCGAGTAAGTGAGAGTTCTTGTTGGCTCTCGCGGTGTCGGAAACGGCGCCAACTGAAGCAAAGAGGTTAGAAAAATGCCACGTCGTCGCGAAGTCCCCAAACGTGAAATCCTGCCGGATCCGAAGTACGGCAATGTCGAGCTGTCGAAGTTCATGAACGTGATCATGGAAGGCGGCAAGAAGGCGATCGCCGAGCGCATCATTTATGGTGCGCTCGACCAGATCGAGAAGAAGAACCCGGGCAAGGACCCGCTGGAAGCCTTCACGATGGCCATCAACAACGTGAAGCCGATGGTCGAAGTGAAGTCGCGCCGCGTCGGCGGCGCGAACTACCAGGTGCCGGTCGAAGTGCGCCCGGTCCGTCGTCTGGCGCTGTCGATGCGCTGGATCAAGGAAGCCGCTCGCAAGCGCGGCGAAAAGTCGATGGCCCTGCGTCTGGCCAACGAACTCATGGAAGCAACGGAAGGTCGTGGCGGCGCCATGAAGAAGCGCGATGAAGTGCACCGCATGGCCGAGGCCAACAAGGCCTTCAGCCACTTCCGCTTCTAAGAGTCGTCCCCCCAAATCAGACAGGCTGGAAGCCCGACCCACCGAGAGCGGTGGGCGGGCTTTCATCCGTTAACGGAGTAAATTTCATGGCACGCAAGACCCCCATCGAGCGCTACCGCAACATCGGTATCTCGGCGCACATCGACGCCGGCAAAACGACCACCACCGAACGCATCCTGTTCTACACCGGCGTGACCCACAAGATGGGCGAGGTGCATGACGGCGCCGCCACCACCGACTGGATGGAGCAGGAGCAAGAGCGCGGCATCACGATCACCTCGGCGGCCGTGACCTGCTTCTGGAAGGGCATGGACCACTCGATGCCCGAGCACCGCATCAACATCATCGACACCCCCGGCCACGTGGACTTCACCATCGAGGTGGAGCGTTCCATGCGCGTGCTCGACGGCGCCGTGATGGTGTACGACTCGGTCGGCGGTGTGCAGCCCCAGTCCGAAACCGTCTGGCGCCAGGCCAACAAGTACAAGGTGCCGCGTCTCGCGTTTGTCAACAAGATGGACCGGGTCGGTGCCAACTTCTTCCGCGTGCGCCAGATGATGGTCGACCGTCTGAAGGCCAGCCCCGTGCCGATCGTGATCCCGATCGGTGCCGAGGACAAGTTCCAGGGCGTGGTCGATTTGCGCAAGATGAAGGCCATCTACTGGGATGAAGCTTCGCAAGGCATGAAGTTCGACTACCGCGAGATCCCGGCCGAACTGCTCGAGTCCGCCAAGGAATGGCGCGAGAAGATGGTCGAGAGCGCTGCCGAAGCGTCGGAAGAGCTCATGAACAAGTACCTCGAAGAGGGCGACCTCTCCGAGGACGAGATCACCTTCGGCCTGCGCACGCGCACGATCGCCGGCGAGATCCAGCCGATGATGTGCGGCAGCGCGTTCAAGAACAAGGGCGTGCAGCGCATGCTCGACGCAGTGATCGAACTGATGCCCTCGCCGATGGACATTCCGCCGGTCGAAGGCACCGATGACGACGAGAAGGAAACCAGCCGCAAGCCGGCCGACGAAGAGAAGTTCTCGGCGCTGGCATTCAAGCTCATGACCGACCCGTACGTCGGCCAGCTGACCTTCGTGCGCGTCTACTCGGGCGTGCTGAGCAAGGGCGACACCGTTTACAACCCGGTCAAGGGCAAGAAGGAGCGCATCGGCCGTATCGTGCAGATGCACGCCAACGAGCGTCTCGAAATCGACGAAATCCGTGCCGGCGACATCGCCGCTTGCGTGGGTCTGAAGGACGTCACGACCGGCGAAACGCTGTGCGACCCGGACGCCATCATCACGCTCGAGCGCATGGAATTCCCCGAGCCCGTGATCTCGCAGGCCGTCGAGCCGAAGACCAAGGCCGACCAGGAAAAGATGGGCATCGCGCTGCAGCGCCTGGCCTCCGAAGACCCGTCGTTCCGCGTGCGTTCCGACGAAGAATCCGGCCAGACCATCATCTCCGGCATGGGCGAGCTTCACCTCGAAATCATCGTCGACCGCATGAAGCGCGAGTTCGGCGTCGAAGCCAACGTCGGCAAGCCACAAGTGGCCTACCGCGAAACCATCCGCAAGACGGTCGAAGATGCCGAAGGCAAGTTCGTTCGCCAGTCGGGCGGCAAGGGTCAGTACGGTCACGTGGTGCTCAAGCTCGAGCCGAACGAAGCCGGCAAGGGCTTCGAGTTCGTCGATGCGATCAAGGGCGGCGTGGTGCCGCGCGAGTACATCCCGGCGGTCGAAAAGGGCGTGATCGAAGCGCTGACACAAGGCGTGCTGGCCGGCTACCCGGTCGTCGACGTGAAGGTCACGCTGCACTTCGGTTCGTACCACGACGTGGACTCGAACGAAATGGCATTCAAGATGGCCGCGATCTTCGGTTTCAAGGAAGGCGCCCGCAAGGCTTCGCCGGTGATCCTCGAGCCGATGATGGCGGTCGAAGTCGAGACCCCCGAAGACTACGCCGGCAACGTGATGGGCGACCTGTCGTCGCGTCGCGGCATGGTGCAGGGCATGGACGACATGATCGGCGGCGGCAAGCTCATCAAGGCTGAAGTCCCGCTGTCGGAAATGTTCGGCTACTCGACCACGCTGCGCTCGGCCACGCAAGGCCGCGCCACGTACACGATGGAATTCAAGCACTACTCCGAAGCCCCGCGCAACGTGGCAGAAGCCATCGTCGCCTCGCGCTCGAAGTAATCCCGTTCTGTCTGCGACCCCGTGCCTCTCGTTGCCCGTGGCGAGAGAACCAGCAACAGGGTGCAGACGTTAAACCTCACACGGGCAATGCTCTTTCAAGGATAGAAAATGGCAAAAGGAAAATTCACCCGCACGAAGCCGCACGTCAACGTGGGCACGATCGGTCACGTGGACCATGGCAAGACGACGCTGACGGCGGCGATTGCCACCGTGCTGTCGGCCAAGTTCGGCGGCGAAGCCAAGGCCTACGACCAGATCGACGCGGCTCCGGAAGAAAAGGCACGCGGCATCACGATCAACACCGCGCACGTCGAGTACGAGACGGCCAACCGCCACTACGCGCACGTTGACTGCCCGGGCCACGCCGACTAYGTGAAGAACATGATCACCGGCGCCGCCCAGATGGACGGCGCGATCCTGGTGTGCTCGGCCGCCGACGGCCCGATGCCCCAGACCCGCGAGCACATCCTGCTGGCACGCCAGGTGGGTGTCGGCTACATCATCGTGTTCCTGAACAAGTGCGACATGGTCGACGACGCCGAACTGCTCGAGCTGGTCGAAATGGAAGTCCGCGAGCTGCTCGACAAGTACGAGTTCCCTGGCGACGACACCCCGATCATCCACGGYTCGGCCAAGCTGGCGCTGGAAGGCGACAAGGGCCCSCTGGGCGAGCAAGCCATCATGAAGCTGGCCGATGCGCTGGACACCTACATCCCGACGCCCGAGCGCGCCGTGGACGGCACCTTCCTGATGCCTGTGGAAGACGTGTTCTCGATCTCGGGTCGCGGCACGGTGGTGACGGGCGCGGTCGAGCGCGGCGTGATCAAGGTCGGCGAGGAAATCGAGATCGTGGGCATCCGCCCGACGGTCAAGACCACCTGCACGGGCGTTGAAATGTTCCGCAAGCTGCTGGACCAGGGCCAGGCCGGCGACAACGTCGGTGTGCTGCTGCGCGGCACGAAGCGCGAAGAAGTCGAGCGTGGTCAAGTCCTGTGCAAGCCGGGCTCGATCAAGCCGCACACGCACTTCACCGCCGAGGTGTACGTTCTGTCGAAGGACGAAGGCGGCCGTCACACGCCGTTCTTCAACAACTACCGTCCGCAGTTCTACTTCCGCACGACCGACGTCACCGGCGCGATCGAGCTGCCGAAGGACAAGGAAATGGTCATGCCGGGCGACAACGTGTCGATCACGGTCAAGCTGATCAACCCGATCGCGATGGAAGAAGGCCTGCGCTTCGCCATCCGTGAAGGCGGCCGCACCGTGGGTTCGGGCGTCGTGGCGAAGATCCTGGACGTCTGATCAAGGATTCCACAGGGGTATAGCTCAATTGGCAGAGCGTCGGTCTCCAAAACCGAAGGTTGTAGGTTCGATTCCTACTGCCCCTGCCACTT
The DNA here is from genome assembly GCF_056401695.1 of Variovorax sp. P4_D9. NCBI lineage: Bacteria > Pseudomonadati > Pseudomonadota > Betaproteobacteria > Burkholderiales > Comamonadaceae > Variovorax > Variovorax sp. P4_D9. The sequence goes on along the minus strand of NZ_JBFUIU010000037.1, from coordinate 20,804 downwards.
AGGTGGCTTCGCCAAAGCAGCCCGTCGCAGCCTGACGGGAAGGCAGAAAAAGCCCGTCACAGCCTGACGGGCTTCGGCGTCTCAGAAGACGCATTGAATTTGAAGGCCGCAAGGCCGCAGGAACAAAGCCCAAGATGGCCACTTCTCAAATCGAAACCGTGAGCACCGGCGCGGACAAAGCCAAGTTGGCTGCTGCCGCCGTGCTGGCGGTGGGCGCCATCGTGGCGTTCTATCTGCTCGCGCGCCAGGGTGCCGTGGTGCAGTGGGTCGCTTTGCTGGTCGGCCTGGCTGCTGCCGTGGGCGCCTTCGGGAGCTCCGAGAGCGGCCGCCAGTTGTGGGCCTTCGGCCGCGATTCGTGGCGCGAGGTCAAGAAGGTCGTCTGGCCGACCCGCAAGGAAGCGATCCAGATGACGGCTTACGTGTTCGCCTTCGTGGCGATCATGTCCCTCTTCCTTTGGCTTACCGACAAGACGCTCGAATGGGTGTTTTTCGACCTCATTCTGGGCTGGAGAAAATAATGACTGACGAAGCCGTCGAAGCAGAAACCACGCCGGAAGCCAGTCCGGAAATCCATCCGTTGCTGGCGCCCGCCGCCAATCCGGATCTGCGCTGGTACGTGGTGCATGCCTATTCCGGCATGGAGAAGGCGGTCGAGCGCAACATCCTCGAGCGCATCAACCGCGCCGGCATGCAGAGCAAGTTCGGCCGCATCCTGGTCCCGACCGAAGAAGTGGTCGAGATCAAGAATGGCCAGAAGCGCACCACCGAGCGCCGTTTCTTCCCGGGCTACGTCCTGGTCGAGATGATCATGGACGACGAGAGCTGGCACCTGGTGAAGCACACCAACAAGGTGACCGGTTTCGTCGGCGGCGCCAAGAACCGCCCGGCCCCGATTTCCCAGAAGGAAGTCGAGGACATCGTGGGCCAGATGCAGCAGGGCACCGAAAAGCCCCGTCACAAAGTGGAGTTCATCGTCGGCGAGTTCGTCCGCGTCAAAGAAGGCCCGTTCACCGACTTCAACGGCACGGTCGAGGAAGTCAACTATGAGAAGAGCAAGGTGCGCGTGTCGGTCATGATTTTTGGCCGCGCGACGCCTGTCGAGCTCGAATTCAGCCAGGTTGAAAAAACCTGAGATATTGCGGGACAGACCACGCGAAGCGTGCTCTGTCCTCAACTGATTAGATGGATCCTGCGCTTTTTCGACTCGGCGCAGGGTCTTGGTTCCAGAGTCGTCTAACCCCGGGGAGCTGCGGCTGAACAAGCCAAGGCGTCATCACCCGCAAGGAGCAAAGCATGGCGAAAAAAATCGTCGGCTTCATCAAGCTGCAAGTGCCAGCTGGTAAGGCCAACCCGTCACCGCCCATCGGTCCTGCACTGGGCCAGCGCGGTTTGAACATCATGGAATTCTGCAAGGCGTTCAACGCGCAGACCCAAGGCGTCGAGCCGGGCCTGCCGCTGCCGGTGGTCATCACCGCGTTCGCCGACAAGAGCTTCACCTTCATCATCAAGACGCCACCGGCGATCACCTTGATCAAGAAGGCCATCAAGCTCGAGAAGGGTTCCGCACGTCCGCACACGGACAAGGTCGGCAAGATCACCCGCGCACAGCTCGAGGAAATCGCCAAGGCCAAGATGAAGGACCTGACGGCAGCCGACCTGGACGCAGCAGTTCGCACCATCGCCGGCTCGGCCCGCTCGATGGGCGTGAATGTGGAGGGCGTGTAAATGGCCAAGATCACCAAAAAGCAAAAAGCCCTCGCAGGCAAGGTCGACAGCAACAAGCTGTATCCGCTGGCCGATGCGATCGGTCTCGTGAAGGAAGCCGCCACCGCCAAGTTCGATGAATCCATCGACGTCGCGGTGCAGCTCGGCATCGACGCCAAGAAGTCGGACCAGGTTGTGCGTGGCGCCGTCGTGCTGCCCAACGGCACTGGCAAGACCAAGCGCGTGGCCGTGTTCGCCCAGGGCGCCAAGGCTGAAGAAGCCAAGGCTGCCGGCGCCGACATCGTCGGCATGGACGACTTGGCAGCGATGGTGAAGGCTGGCGACATGCCCTTCGACGTCGTGATCGCCGCACCGGACGCGATGCGCGTCGTCGGTACGCTGGGCCAAATCCTCGGCCCGCGCGGCCTGATGCCGAACCCGAAGGTCGGCACCGTGACGCCCGACGTCGCGACCGCCGTCAAAAACGCCAAGGCTGGCCAGGTCCAGTTCCGCGTCGACAAGGCCGGCATCATCCACGGCACGATCGGCCGTCGTTCGTTCGACACCGACAAGCTGCAGGGCAACCTGGCAGCGCTCGTCGAAGCCCTGGTCAAGGCCAAGCCGGCCGCGAGCAAGGGCCTCTACCTGCGCAAGGTGGCCGTGTCCTCGACGATGGGTGTGGGCGTCCGCGTGGACCTGCAGACCATCGCTGCGAGCTGAGAGCGTTGATGAGATTTGCCTCGCCCGTCGAACGGTGAGGCGGATGTGGTGGGTCGGGGCAGCTTCGGTTGCCCCGGGCCATCCAAGACCGCTGGTGTGCAGGTCGCCTGCACTTAATCCCCCGACCTCCGTCGGGCAGCCAGCGCAGATGGCGACCCCACTGCAAGGAATTTGATTTTTGTTCCGAAACAGTTGGTCGCTGCATGAAGCGCGATCCGAGGCTCCCGCCCAGGATCGCATTGAAAAGGAGTAGACCTTGAGTCTGAATCGCAGTGAGAAAGAAGCGGTCATCAGTGATGTGACCAGCCTCGCCGCAAAAGCTCAAACGCTCGTGATGGCGGAATACCGTGGCATCACGGTGGCCGATATGACCAAACTGCGTACCGAAGCACGCAGCAAGGGCGTGACCCTCAGCGTGTTGAAGAACACGCTGGCACGCCGTGCTGTCGCTGGTAGCTCGTTTGAGATCGTCGGCGACCAGATGACCGGCCCGCTGATCTATGGCTTCTCCGAAGACGCCGTGGCCGCCGCGAAAGTGGTGGCCGATTTCGCGAAGACCAACGACAAGTTGGTGATTCGCGGCGGTGCATTCGGTGGCAAGGCCCTGGACGTCAACGGCGTGAAGCAACTGGCCAACATCCCTTCGAAGGAAGTGCTGCTGGCGCAATTGCTGGGCTTGATGCAATCCCCGATCTCGCGCACGGCCCGTGTTCTGGCCGCGCTCGCCGAGAAGCGTGGTGCTGGCGAAGCACCGGCGGAAGCTCCGGCAGCCGCAGAAGCGCAGGCCGCCTGAGCCTTGYGTTTGAAACATTCAACCCAATTTGTTAGGAAACGAAAATGGCATTCGATAAAGACGCATTTCTGACCGCGCTGGACAGCATGACGGTCCTGGAACTCAACGACCTGGTCAAGGCCATCGAAGAGAAKTTCGGCGTGAGCGCCGCAGCGATGTCGGCTCCCGCAGCCGGCGGCGCCCCGGCAGCTGCCGTGGCCGAAGAGCAAACCGAGTTCAACGTCATGCTGATGGAAGCTGGCGCGAACAAGGTGTCGGCGATCAAGGCCGTGCGCGAAATCACCGGCCTGGGCCTCAAGGAAGCCAAGGACCTGGTGGAAGCCGCTCCCAAGGCCGTCAAGGAAGGCCTGTCGAAGGCTGACGCCGAAGCCGCCAAGAAGAAGCTGGAAGAAGCTGGCGCCAAGGTGGAACTGAAGTAATTCGGTTAAACCGAAGGGCTGGAGGCGCCGAAAGGCCCTCCAGCCTTTGCCGCTTTCAGAGCGCACCCAAAAGCCCCCGCCGCGGCGCGGTTTTTTGAGTGTCTTCTGACCCCGACTGCAGAAGACCCCCTTGGTTCGGGCGATGTGCAACGCATCGCCGTCCGCCAGGGCTGGTAGTGGCCAGCCGCCAAGGAGAGTGGTGCTCGCGCACCTCACCACGTCGCTGAAGATCTCAAGCTCCGGAGCTCTCATGGCCCAAACGTCCACGTACAGTTACACCGAACGCAAGCGCATCCGAAAGAATTTCGGCAATCGCGACAGCGTCGTCGAAATTCCCTACCTGCTGCAAATGCAGAAAGACGCGTATACCGCGTTCCTGCAAGCCGGCATCCCGCCCCAGAAACGGACCGTGGAAGGCCTCCAGGCTGCATTCGACGCGGCGTTCCCGATCGTCTCGCACAACGGTTTCGTCGAGATGAAGTTCCTCGAGTACAACCTCGCGAAACCCGCCTTCGACGTCCGCGAATGCCAGACCCGTGGCCTCACCTTCGCCTCGGCCGTGCGTGCCAAGGTCCAGCTGATCATCTATGACCGCGAGTCGTCGACCTCGCAATCGAAGGTGGTCAAGGAAGTGAAGGAGCAAGAGGTCTACATGGGCGAAGTGCCGCTCATGACCGACAAGGGCTCGTTCATCATCAACGGCACCGAGCGCGTCATCGTGTCGCAGCTGCACCGTTCGCCCGGCGTGTTCTTCGAGCACGACAAGGGCAAGACCCACAGCTCGGGCAAGCTCTTGTTCTCGGCCCGCGTTATTCCCTACCGCGGCTCGTGGCTCGACTTCGAGTTCGACCCGAAGGACATGCTGTACTTCCGCGTCGACCGTCGCCGCAAGATGCCGGTCACGATCCTGCTCAAGGCCATCGGCCTGAACCCGGAATCGATCCTGGCGAACTTCTTCGTCAACGACAACTTCCGTCTGATGGACAGCGGCGCGCAGATGGAGTTCGTCTCCGAGCGCCTGCGCGGCGAAGTCGCCCGCTTCGACATCACCGACAAGTCCGGCAAGGTCGTGGTCGCCAAGGACAAGCGCGTCACTGCGCGCCACACGCGCGAACTCGAGCAGTCGGAAACCACGCACATCAGCGTGCCGGAAGACTTCCTGGTCGGCCGCGTCGTCGCCCGCAACATCGTCGATCCCGACACCGGTGAAATCCTGGCCAAGGCCAACGACGAACTGACCGAAGCGCTGCTGAAGAAGCTGCGCACGGCCGGCGTGCAGGATGTGCAGGCGATCTACACCAACGAACTCGACCAGGGCGCGTACATCTCGCAGACCCTGCGCATCGACGAAACGGTCGACGAATTCGCCGCCCGCGTGGCCATCTACCGCATGATGCGCCCCGGCGAACCGCCGACGGAAGACGCGGTGCAGGCCCTGTTCCAGCGCCTGTTCTACAACCCGGACACCTACGACCTGTCGCGCGTCGGCCGCATGAAGTTCAACGCCAAGGTCGGCCGCGACGAGTCGACCGGCCCAATGGTGCTGACCAACGAGGACATCCTGGCCGTGGTCAAGATCCTGGTCGACCTGCGCAACGGCCGCGGCGAAGTCGATGACATCGACCACCTGGGCAACCGCCGCGTGCGTTGCGTCGGCGAACTGGCCGAAAACCAGTACCGCACCGGCCTGGCCCGCATCGAGAAGGCTGTGAAGGAACGTCTGGGTCAAGCGGAGCAAGAGCCGCTGATGCCGCACGACCTGATCAACAGCAAGCCGATCTCGGCCGCGCTGAAGGAATTCTTCGGTGCCTCGCAGCTGTCGCAGTTCATGGACCAGACCAACCCGCTGTCCGAGATCACGCACAAGCGTCGCGTCTCGGCCCTCGGCCCGGGCGGTCTGACCCGCGAGCGCGCAGGCTTCGAAGTGCGTGACGTGCACGTCACCCATTACGGCCGCGTGTGCCCGATCGAAACGCCCGAAGGCCCGAACATCGGCCTGATCAACTCGCTGGCCCTGTACGCCCGCCTGAACGAATACGGCTTCATCGAGACGCCGTACCGTCGCGTGGTCGACGCAAAGGTAACGAACGAAATCGACTACCTGTCGGCCATCGAGGAAGGCAAGTACGTCATCGCCCAGGCCAATGCGGCCCTCGACAAGGACGGCCGCCTGACCGGCGACCTGGTGTCGGCCCGTGAAACTGGCGAATCGATCCTGGTGAGCGCCGAGCGCGTGCAGTACATGGACGTGTCGCCGGCGCAGATCGTGTCGGTGGCCGCCTCGCTGGTGCCCTTCCTGGAGCACGACGATGCGAACCGCGCACTGATGGGCGCCAACATGCAGCGCCAGGCCGTGCCTGTGCTGCGCCCTGAAAAGCCCTTCGTCGGTACCGGCATCGAGCGCGTCTCGGCGGTCGACTCGGGCACCGTGGTCACGGCCACCCGCGGCGGTATCGTCGACTATGTCGATGCGACCCGCATCGTGGTTCGCGTCAACGACGCCGAAGCCACGGCCGGTGAAGTCGGTGTCGACATCTACAACCTGATCAAGTACCAGCGTTCGAACCAGAACACGAACATCCATCAGCGTCCGATCGTCAAGCGCGGCGACAAGATCGCCAAGGGCGACGTGGTGGCCGACGGCGCGTCGACCGACCTGGGCGAGCTCGCGCTCGGCCAGAACATGCTGATCGCGTTCATGCCCTGGAACGGCTACAACTTCGARGACTCGATCCTGATCAGCGAACGCGTGGTGGCCGAAGACCGCTACACCTCGATCCACATCGAGGAACTGGTGGTGATGGCCCGCGACACCAAGCTCGGCGCCGAGGAAATCACGCGCGACATCCCGAACCTGGCCGAGCAGCAGCTCAACCGCCTGGACGAATCCGGGATCATCTACGTCGGCGCCGAAGTGCAGCCGGGCGACACGCTGGTGGGCAAGGTCACGCCGAAGGGCGAGACCACGCTGACGCCTGAAGAGAAGCTGCTGCGCGCGATCTTCGGCGAGAAGGCTTCCGACGTGAAGGACACCTCRCTGCGCGTCGACCAGGGCTCGCAAGGCACCGTGATCGATGTCCAGGTGTTCACCCGCGAAGGCATCACGCGCGACAAGCGCGCCCAGCAGATCATCGACGACGAGCTCAAGCGCTTCCGCCTCGACCTGAACGACCAGCTGCGGATCGTCGAGGCCGACGCCTTCGATCGGATCGAGAAGCTGCTGACCGGCCGTGTCGCCAATGGCGGCCCGAACAAGCTGGCCAAGGGCACCAAGCTCGACAAGGCGTACCTGAGCTCGATCGAGAAGTTCCACTGGTTCGACATCCGCCCGGCGGAAGACGAAGTGGCGACCCAGCTCGAGTCGATCAAGAACTCGCTCGAGCAGACGCGCCACAGCTTCGACCTCGCGTTCGAAGAAAAGCGCAAGAAGCTCACGCAGGGCGACGAGCTGCCCGCGGGCGTGCTCAAGATGGTCAAGGTCTACCTGGCCGTCAAGCGCCGCCTGCAGCCCGGCGACAAGATGGCCGGCCGCCACGGCAACAAGGGTGTGGTGTCGAAGATCGTTCCGGTCGAGGATATGCCGCACATGGCCGACGGCACGCCGTGCGACATCTGCCTGAATCCGCTGGGCGTGCCCTCGCGCATGAACGTCGGCCAGGTGCTCGAAGTGCACCTGGGCTGGGCCGGCAAGGGCATCGGCCAGCGCATCGGCGACATGCTGCAAGCCGAAGCCCAGGTGGCCGAGCTGCGCAAGTTCATGGACGAGATGTACAACGGCTCGGGCCGCAAGGAAGACCTCAGCAAGCTGAGCGACTCCGACGTGCTCGAGATGGCGGCCAACCTGTCGAGCGGCGTGACCTTCGCGACCCCGGTGTTCGACGGCGCCTCGGAAGAAGAAATCCGCGGCATGCTGAAGCTCGCCTATCCGGACGACATCGCCAAGCTCAAGGGCCTGACCGATACCCGCACCCAGGCCTACCTGTACGACGGCCGCACCGGCGATCAGTTCGAGCGTCCGGTCACCGTCGGCTACATGCACTTCTTGAAGCTGCACCACTTAGTGGACGACAAGATGCACGCCCGCTCGACCGGCCCGTACTCGCTGGTCACGCAGCAACCGCTGGGCGGCAAGGCCCAGTTCGGTGGCCAGCGTTTCGGTGAAATGGAAGTGTGGGCGCTCGAAGCCTACGGCGCCGCCTACGTGCTGCAGGAAATGCTCACGGTGAAGTCCGACGACGTGGTGGGCCGTACCAAGGTCTACGAGAGCATCGTCAAGGGCGAACACTCGATCGAAGCCGGCATGCCCGAATCGTTCAATGTGCTGGTCAAGGAAATTCGTTCCCTTGGCTTGGACATTGAACTCGAACGCTCATAAGCAAACAAGGAAAGAGTCACATGAAGTCATTACTCGACCTGTTCAAGCAATTCACGCCGGACGAGCATTTCGATGCCATCCGCATCGGCATGGCATCGCCCGAGAAGATCCGTTCGTGGTCCTTCGGCGAAGTGAAGAAGCCCGAGACCATCAACTACCGCACGTTCAAGCCCGAGCGCGATGGTCTCTTCTGCGCCAAGATCTTCGGCCCGATCAAGGACTACGAGTGCCTGTGCGGCAAGTACAAGCGCCTCAAGCACCGCGGCGTGATCTGCGAGAAGTGCGGCGTTGAAGTCACGCAGACCAAGGTGCGCCGCGAGCGCATGGGCCACATCGACCTGGCCGCGCCCTGCGCCCACATCTGGTTCCTGAAGTCGCTGCCGTCGCGCCTGGGCCTGGTGCTCGACATGACGCTGCGCGACATCGAGCGCGTGCTGTACTTCGAAGCCTACGTGATCACCGACCCCGGCATGACCCCGCTGAAGAAGTTCGGCATCATGTCCGAGGACGACTACGACGCGAAGCGCAAGGAATACGGCGATGAATTCGTCGCCAAGATGGGCGCCGAAGGCATCAAGGACCTGCTCGAAGGCATCGAGATCGACAGCGAGATTGAGAAGCTGCGCGGCGACCTGACCGGCTCCGAAGTCAAGGTCAAGAAGAACTCCAAGCGCCTCAAGGTGCTCGAGGCCTTCCGCAAGTCGGGCATCAAGCCCAACTGGATGGTGCTCGAAGTGCTGCCCGTGCTGCCGCCGGACCTGCGTCCGCTGGTGCCGCTGGACGGCGGCCGCTTCGCCACGTCGGACCTGAACGACCTGTATCGCCGCGTCATCAACCGCAACTCGCGCCTGCGCCGCCTGCTGGAGCTCAAGGCGCCGGAAATCATCGCACGCAACGAAAAGCGGATGCTGCAAGAGGCGGTCGACTCGCTGCTGGACAACGGCCGTCGCGGCAAGGCAATGACGGGCGCCAACAAGCGCGCGCTGAAGTCGCTGGCCGACATGATCAAGGGCAAGAGCGGCCGCTTCCGCCAGAATCTGCTGGGCAAGCGCGTCGACTACTCGGGCCGTTCGGTCATCGTGGTCGGCCCGACGCTCAAGCTGCACCAGTGCGGCCTGCCGAAGCTGATGGCGCTCGAGCTGTTCAAGCCCTTCATCTTCTCGCGCCTCGAAGCCATGGGCATCGCGACCACCATCAAGGCGGCCAAGAAGGAAGTGGAATCGGGCACGCCGGTGGTCTGGGACATCCTTGAAGAAGTGATCAAGGAACACCCGGTGATGCTGAACCGCGCACCGACCTTGCACCGACTGGGCATCCAGGCCTTCGAGCCGATCCTGATCGAAGGCAAGGCGATCCAGTTGCATCCGCTGGTTTGCGCGGCCTTCAACGCCGACTTCGACGGCGACCAGATGGCTGTCCACGTGCCGCTGTCGGTGGAAGCGCAGATGGAAGCCCGCACGCTGATGCTGGCCTCCAACAACGTGCTGTTCCCGGCTTCGGGCGAACCGTCGATCGTGCCGTCGCAGGACGTGGTGCTGGGTCTGTACTACACGACCCGCGACCGCATCAACGCCAAGGGCGAAGGCCTGGTCTTCTCCGACATCGGCGAAGTCCAGCGCGCGCTCGACGCCAACGTGGTCGAGCTCACCGCCAAGGTCGCGGTCCGCATCACCGAGTACACCAAGGACAAGGAAACGGGCGAGTTCGTGCCGTCGATTTCGCTGGTGGACACGACCGTGGGCCGTGCGCTGCTGTCCGAGATCCTGMCGAAGGGCCTGCCGTTCTCGAACATCAACAAGGCGCTGAAGAAGAAGGAGATCTCCAAGCTCATCAACGTCTCGTTCCGCAAGTGCGGCCTGAAGGAAACCGTCGTCTTCGCCGACAAGCTGTTGCAGAACGGCTTCCGCCTGGCGACCAAGGCCGGTATCTCGATCGCGATCGACGACATGCTGGTGCCGGCCGAGAAGCACGGCATCATCGACCGCTCCGCCAAGGAAGTGAAGGAGATCGAGCAGCAGTACGTCTCCGGTCTCGTGACCTCCGGCGAGCGCTACAACAAGGTGGTCGACATCTGGGGCAAGGCCGGCGACGAAGTGTCGAAGGTCATGATGGCCAAGCTGTCGAAGCAGACCGTCACCGACCGCCACGGCAAGGAAGTCGAGCAGGAGTCCTTCAACTCGATCTACATGATGGCCGACTCGGGTGCTCGCGGTTCCGCAGCGCAGATCCGCCAGGTCGCCGGCATGCGGGGCCTGATGGCCAAGCCCGACGGCTCGATCATCGAGACGCCCATCACGGCGAACTTCCGCGAAGGCCTGAACGTGCTGGAGTACTTCATCTCCACCCACGGTGCCCGTAAGGGTCTGGCCGACACGGCCCTGAAGACCGCGAACTCCGGCTACCTGACGCGCCGCCTGGTCGACGTGACGCAGGATCTGGTCGTGATCGAGCAGGATTGCGGTACCCACGAAGGTGCCGTGATGCGCGCGATCGTCGAAGGCGGCGAAGTCATCGAGTCGCTGCGCGACCGCATCCTGGGCCGTACCGCGGCCGAGGACGTGCTGCATCCGGAATCCCGTGCGGTGCTGGCCAACGCCGGCGACATGCTCGACGAGGACGTGATCGAGGCGCTCGAGGCTGAAGGCGTCGACGCGTGCGGCGGTCGCCTCGAGCGTCGAAGCCAAGTCGAACGGCGTGATCGGCTTCAACGCCACGATGCGCTACGTGACCAACAGCAAGAGCGAGTTGGTCGTGATCGCGCGTTCTGGCGAGATCGTCATCCATGACGAGCATGGCCGCGAGCGCGAGCGCCACAAGGTGCCGTACGGCGCCGTGCTGGCCGTCAAGGCCGACCAGCAGATCAAGGCCGGCCACGTGCTGGCCAACTGGGATCCGCTGACCCGCCCGATCATCACGGAATTCGCCGGCAAGACGAAGTTCGAGAACGTTGAGGAAGGCCTCACGGTCGCCAAGCAGGTGGACGAAGTCACCGGCCTGTCGACGCTGGTCGTGATCGATCCGAAGCGCCGCGGCGCGGCCAAGGTCGTGCGTCCGCAAGTGAAGCTGATCGACGCCTCGGGCGCCGAGGTGAAGATCCCCGGCACCGACCACTCGGTGACGATCGGCTTCCCGATCGGTGCACTGGTGCAGGTGCGCGACGGCCAGGACGTGGGCCCCGGCGAAGTGCTGGCGCGGATTCCGGTCGAAGGCCAGAAGACCCGCGACATCACCGGCGGTCTGCCGCGCGTGGCCGAACTGTTCGAGGCCCGTTCGCCGAAGGACAAGGGCATGCTGGCCGAGATGACCGGTACCGTGTCGTTCGGCAAGGAGACCAAGGGCAAGATCCGCCTGCAGATCACCGACCCCGAAGGCACGGTCTGGGAAGACCTGGTGCCGAAGGAAAAGAACATTCTGGTGCACGAAGGCCAGGTGGTGAACAAGGGCGAAAGCGTGGTCGACGGCCCGGCGGACCCGCAGGACATCCTGCGCCTGCTGGGTTCGGAAGAGCTGGCGCGCTACATCGTGGACGAAGTGCAGGACGTGTACCGCTTGCAAGGCGTGAAGATCAACGACAAGCACATCGAGGTGATCGTTCGCCAGATGCTGCGCCGGGTCGTGGTCGAGAACGTCGGCGACACCAACTACATCGCCGGCGAGCAGGTCGAGCGCAGCGAGATGCTCAACACCAACGACGCCCTGCGCGCCGCTGGCAAGATCCCCGCGACGTTCACCAACCTGCTGCTGGGTATCACGAAGGCATCGCTCTCGACCGACAGCTTCATCAGCGCCGCTTCGTTCCAGGAAACGACGCGCGTGCTGACCGAAGCCGCGATCATGGGCAAGCGCGACGAGCTGCGCGGCCTGAAGGAAAACGTCATCGTCGGTCGCCTGATCCCCGCGGGCACCGGCATGGCGTACCACCAGGCACGCAAGGTCAAGGACGCGATGGACGAGGCCGAGCGCCGCGCGATCGCCGAGTCGGAAGCGGCCGAGCTGGCCGGTGCCGGCAGCGTCGCCGACGAAGCCACGACCACGGTCGATGCCAGCGAAGGTGCGGCGAGCGAATAACTGGTTAGCATCTCCGGCCATGACCGGAACACCAAGCCCCCTTTCCGCCCGCGGATCGGGGGCTTTTTCATTCAGGCCGGCGACATGAATGGCTTGCCCGACTCCCTTCCGTTCTGGATCGGCGGCGCGCTGGCGTTGTTCTGGTTCGTCGGCGCCTACAACCGGCTGGTGCGGCTGCGTTCGGCCGCCCTGCAGGCCTATGCGACGCTCGACGCCGCGCTGGTGCGCCAGCTCGAGTTCGTACTGGCGCGGGCGGCCGAGTCCGATGCGGCCGCAACGGCGTCCGCCGAGCCGCCGTCCGGCGTTTCGCTGCCGGCTGCCGCCGGCCAGCTGGCGACGCTGCTGGCCGCGACCCGGCTGCGGCCGCTCGATCCGGCCGGCATCGCCGCCCTCGGCACCGCGCTGCACGTGCTGCTGGCGGCCTGGCTGCACCTGCACCCGGAGGCTGTGGTCTCCTTCGATGCCGACGGCACCCTGTCGCGGCCGGCGCCCCTCAACGGCACCGACGAGCCGGCGGCGGAGGGCGCGCCGCTGGCCTGGCCCGAGCCGTCTGCGGCGGCGGAAATCGCCCGCAACCAGTTCAACCAGGCGGTGCTGAAGTACAACGCGGCGATCGGCCAGTTTCCCGCGCTGCTGGTGGCGTGGATCATGCAGCTCCGTCCGGCGGCCCTGTTGCGCTGAGGCGCACGCGGCAATCGCCGCCCCTCCCAATTCCAGCGCCCTTACCATCGACCCAAGTTGCCAGATCTTCCAGACACCCCTTCCGTTTCGCCGAATGCTTCGCCGCCCCTGTGGCGCCAGCTGCAGTGCACCGCCGCGGCGCTCGCGTCGATTCGCAGCGGCCAGTCGGGCTCGGTCGCCTTCGAGGCCGTCGAGCCGGCGCTCCGGCCCGGCGTGCAGGCGCTCGGCTTCCAGGTGCTGCGCTGGCTTGGCCGCGCCGAGGCGCTGCGCCGCCAGCTGGCCAAGAGGACCCCGCCGCCGGCCGCCGACGCCTTGCTCTGCACCGCGCTGGCGCTGGCCTGGGACGCCGAGCGTTCGCCCTACGAGCCYTTCACGCTGGTCGACCAGGCSGTCGAGGCSGCMAAGCGCAAYCCSGSCACSCGSGCSCAGGCSAGYTTCATCAAYGCCTGCCTGCGSCGCTTCCTGCGCGAGCGCGACGARCTSGTGGCSRYCACCGASCRYGARCCGGTCGCACAGTGGAACCATCCGCGCTGGTGGATCGAGCGGCTCAAGCGCCAGCATCCGCGCGAATGGCAGCGCGTGCTGGCTGCCGACAACACCCAGGCGCCGATGACCCTGCGCGTCAACCTGCGCAAGACCAGCGTCGCGGCGTTCCGCCAGGGCCTGGCCGTCGTGGACCTGCCGGCGGTGCCTGTCGGCGCCAGCGGCTTGCAGCTGGCGCGCGCCCGGCCGGTGTCCCAGATCCCCGGCTTTGCGGAGGGCGAATGCTCGGTGCAGGATGCGGCCGCGCAAATCGCCGCTCCCTTGCTGCTGTCCGGCCTCGACCGGCGCGGCGGCGCGCCGCTGCGGGTGCTGGACGCGTGCGCGGCGCCGGGCGGCAAGACGGCGCATCTGCTCGAGGCGGCCGGCAGCGCGGCGATCGAAGTCACCGCGCTAGAGGTCGATGCGGCCCGCAGCCGGCGCATCGACGAGACCCTGTCCAGGCTCGGTTTGAGCGCCAAAGTCGTCGTCGCCGACGCCTCGCGGCCCTCGGCCTGGTGGGACGGCCAACCCTTCGACGCCATCCTGCTCGACGCCCCATGCACCGCTTCGGGCATCGTCCGGCGCCATCCCGACGTCCGCTGGCTGCGCCGCGAAAGCGACATCGAGCAGCTGGCGGTGCAGCAGGCCGTGCTGTTAGCAGGCCTGTGGCCGCTGGTCCGGACGGGCGGCCGCCTCCTCTTTTGCACCTGTTCGGTGTTTTTCGAGGAAGGCGTGCACCAGATCGAGGCGTTCCTTGGACACAACACCGATGCCCGTTTGCTGCCCTCGCCGGGCCATTTGCTACCCCAAAGCGGGGTGAATGCGCGCGGCGTCCCGGACAATGCCTTGGGTGATCACGACGGTTTCTTCTACGCGCTGCTCGAGAAGCTGCCACGCTGAAAGGCGTTGGCCGGCTCGACTGGCCGCGTTCCTGATGCTGGTCTGGGTGCTATCGGCATGGTTGCCCGGTTCCGCCCGGGCGGACTTGCGCGGCCCCTCGATCTCCCATTTGCGGCTTGAGCAGGCGGACGATGGCGTCTACCTCACGGCCCAGGTCCAGTTCGAGCTTCCGCCGGTGGTCGAGGAGGTGCTCGAAAAGGGCATCGCGATCTATTTCGTGGCCGAGGCCGAGCTGTACCGGGAACGTTGGTACTGGACCGATCTCAAAATGGCACAGGCGGCGCGCTACATGCGGCTGGCCTACCAGCCCCTGACCCGCCGATGGCGTCTCAACGTATCCCCCGTGCCCATCACCAACTCCGGCTTCGGCGTCTCGCTGAACCAGAACTTCGACAGCCTCGCCGATGCCCTCGAGGCCATCAGCCGCGTCGGCCGGCTGCGGCTCGGCGACCTGGCCGAGATCGGTGACGACGCCTCCCATCCCGTGAGCTTCCGCTTCCGGCTCGACACCTCGCTGCTGCCCCGGCCCTTCCAGATCGGCGCGGTCGGCCAGACCGACTGGAACATCTCGGTCGAAAAGAGCGTCCGGCTTCCGCTGGAGAAATCGAAGTGAGCACCAACCTGCGGGCGACCCCTCGGGCGTCGCCGGCGGCGCGGCGCTCGCGCGCCATCCGCTGGGCCATCGGGGTGGTGGCCGCGCTGGTCACGGCCATCGGCCTGGTGCTGATGTTCCTGCTGGCACAGGCCACCAACAACCGCGCCCTGTACGAGCGCAACTACAGCCGCCTGTTCGGCATCAACGTGGTGGTGGCGACCGTGCTGGTGATCGTCATCGGCTGGGTCGCGTTCCGTCTGCTGCGGCGGCTGCGGCAGGGCAAGTTCGGCAGCCGGCTGCTGATCAACCTGGCGATGATCTTCGCGCTGGTCGGCGTGGTGCCGGGCTTGCTGGTGTACGTGGTCTCCTACCAGTTCGTCGCCCGCGCGATCGAGAGCTGGTTCGACGTCAAGGTCGAGGGCGCCCTCGACGCCGGCCTGAACCTCGGCCGCGCCACGCTGGATTCGTTGGCCGACGACCTCGCGAGCAAGGCGCGCACCGCCAGCGCGCAGCTGGCCAACGTGCCCGACACGCGCGCCGGGCTGGTGCTCGAGCGGATCCGCGACGAGTTGGGCGCCACCGACGTCATCCTCTGGACCGGCAGTGGCCAGCTGGTGGCCAGCGCGGGGGCGTCGCGATTCCAGCTCAGCCCCGAGCGGCCGACCCCGCAGCAGTTGCGGCAGGTGCGGGCCGACCGCGCGGTCGCGCACATCGAAGGCCTCGACGAGAGCTCGGCGCCGGGCACGCCGGCGCCGGTTGCCAGCGTCCGGGCGCTGGCGCTGGTGCAGAGCCAGGGCTTCGAGTTCAACACCGAACCGCGCTTCCTGCAGATCACCCAGCCGCTGCCGCCGGCCGTGGTGAGCAACGCGCTGGCGGTGCAGGAGGCCAACCGCGAATATCAAGAGCGGGCGTTGGCGCGCGAGGGCCTGCGCCGCATGTACATCGGCACGCTGACGCTGACCCTGTTCCTGGCGGTGTTCGGCGCCGTGCTGCTGGCCGTGCTGTTCGGCACCCAGCTGGCCCGGCCGCTGCTGGTGCTGGCCGACGGCGTGCGGCAGGTGGCCGGCGGCGACCTGCGGCCCACGGCGGTGCTGCAGGGCCGCGACGAGCTCGGTGGCCTGACCCGCTCCTTCGCCATGATGACGCAGCAGCTTGCCGATGCGCGCGGCGCGGTCGAGAAAACCATGGGCGAGCTCGACGCCGCCCGCTCGAACTTGCAGACCATCCTGGACAACCTCACCTCGGGCGTCATCGTGCTCGACGCCCAGGGCTTGATCCGTTCGACCAACCCCGGCGCGACGCGGGTGTTGCGGGCGCCGCTGGCGGCCTTCGAAGGCCAGCAGCTGTCCGACGTGCCTGGCCTGACGGAATTCGCGCAGAACGTCCAGCAGCAATTCGACGACTTCGAGGTCGAACGCCTCCAGCATGGCCTCGATCACTGGCAGCACGCCTTCGAGCTGCATGCAGGCGGCGACGCCATGGACCAGGACACGATCAACATCGTGGCCCGCGGCGCCGCACTGCCGGGCGCTGAGCGGCTGCTGGTGTTCGACGACATCTCCGAGATCGTCTCGGCCCAGCGCGCGCAGGCCTGGGGCGAGGTGGCGCGCCGGCTGGCCCACGAGATCAAGAATCCGCTGACGCCGATCCAGCTCTCGGCCGAGCGGCTCGAGATGAAGCTATCAGGCAAGGTCGCCCAGCCCGAACAGGCGATCCTGACCAAGTCGGTCAAGACCATCGTCGACCAGGTCGATGCGATGAAGCGGCTGGTGAACGAATTCCGGGACTATGCGCGCCTGCCTGCGGCCGATCTCCGACCGGTCGACCTGAATGATCTGGTCCTGGATGTGCTGCATCTCTATCCGGCCGAGAACGCGCGCGTGGCCTTGCGGCCCGAGCTCGACGAGCGTTGTCCGCCGATTCGTGCCGACGAGCAGCAGATCCGCCAGGTCATTCACAACCTGTTGCAAAACGCCCAGGATGCGGCGGAGGCGAATGCCGGGCGGACCGGGCAGCCGGCCGAGGTCGTGATCCGCACCCGCCTCGGCGAATCCGGCCAGCGGGTGCGCCTTACGGTGCAGGACAGCGGCCCCGGCTTTGCCGAGCACATCCTCAAGCGGGCCTTCGAGCCCTACGTCACGACCAAGGCCAAGGGCACCGGACTGGGCTTGGCGGTGGTCAAAAAGATCGCCGACGAGCATGGGGCCCGGATCGAACTTTCGAACCGCCTGGTCGAGGGGGCTGTGGCTGGGGCGCAAGTCTCGTTATCATTCGCGATTGCAGCGCAGCCGCAGGTAGCGGCCGCTTACAACGAAGATTCGAAGTCATCCATCACCTGAGCGCTTGCCGCGCGCGGCAGTGTGGACCGGCAAACGGACCGATCACTCTAACTACAACGCGCACAACTCAAGCACACATGGCAAACATCCTCGTGGTCGACGACGAGCTGGGCATCCGGGACCTGCTCTTCGAAATTCTCAATGACGAAGGCCACAACGTGGAACTCGCCGAGAACGCGGCCGAGGCGCGTGCCGCGCGACAGCGGGCCCGACCCGACCTGGTCCTGCTCGACATCTGGATGCCCGATACCGACGGCGTGACGCTGCTCAAGGAGTGGTCGGCGGCCGGCCTGCTGAGCATGCCGGTGGTCATGATGAGCGGCCATGCGACGATCGATACCGCGGTCGATGCCACGCGCATCGGCGCCTTTGCCTTCCTCGAGAAGCCGATCACCTTGCAGAAGCTGCTGAAGGCGGTCGAGCAGGGGCTGGCGCGCGAGAGCGCCCGCCGTGCGGCTGCCAGTGTGGTGCCGCCCGCGAGCAGCTTCGCCGCCGTGGTGACCACGGTCGGCGACAGCGCCCTGGTGCCGGCAGCGCCGGCGCTGCCGGCAGCCGAGCTGGGTCCCCAGTCGACCCAGAGCTTCGATCTCGACCGCCCGCTGCGCGATGCGCGCGACGGCTTCGAGAAGGCGTACTTCGAATTCCATCTGGCGATGGAGAACGGCTCGATGACGCGTGTGGCCGAGAAGACCGGCCTCGAGCGCACCCACCTGTATCGAAAACTCAAGCAACTTGGCGTCGACCTTTCGAGAGGGCGCAGAAGCGCTGTATAATCGTGGGCTGCACACCAAGGCCCGGTAGCTCAGTTGGTAGAGCAGCGGATTGAAAATCCGCGTGTCGGTGGTTCGATTCCGCCCCAGGCCACCAGAATAAGCCCGCATGGGATCTAGAAAGCCTGCTATCAATTTGGTAGCAGGCTTTTTTGGTTTTGGCTCCATGTAGCCACCATGTAGCCGGGAGGTCGTTTGTTTTGCGGCGTGCCGTCAGGCCGACCGCCGGCTTCGATTCCGAAGGCTGCACGCTCTTCGAGCATGCCGGCATCCTCCTCAAATTGGAGGACTTGTTGCCAAGCGCGTGGGCAGCGCCAACCGATTCTGTACCTCCGCTAGTTATTTTGGGCGGACTTCGACGTGCACAAATCCGGTCGCATCCGGCGCGTCTGCCACCTCAAGGTAGGGTTGCTTTCGGACGAGTTCGCTGAGTCTCTTGAAACCGTAATTTCGCGAATCGAACGACGTGTGGTTCTTGCCGAGGTATGACCCAACAGTGGCTAGGCGGGTCCACCCATTCTCCCGAAGCGTCTCGCGGACCGCGTGCAGCAACAGTTCCTTGAGATCCGGAACATCGAGCACAGGTTGCGTCACAGCCGATTCTGGCGACTTCTTCAACACCTCAAAAAAGACGAACTTGTCGCAAGCGGCGATGAAGGGCTCCGGGGTCTTGCGCTCACCGAGGCCGTAAACCACCTTTCCAGCCTCGCGCATGCGAGTCGCGAGGCGGGTGAAGTCGCTGTCGCTCGAGACGATGCAGAAACCGTCTACATTGCCTGCGTACAGCAGGTCCATCGCATCAATGATGAAGGCGGAGTCAGTCGAGTTTTTGCCTTGCGTGTACGCGAACTGTTGGATCGGTTGGATCGCATGGCGATGCAGATGCGCCTTCCAACCAGTCAGGTTGGTGGTTGTCCAATCTCCGTATGCGCGCTTCACTGTGGCCGTGCCGTACTTCGCAACCTCCTCAAGCAATTCCTGGACGACCGAAGAGGACGCATTGTCTGCATCGATCAGAACAGCTAAGCGCGTGGAATCCGTGTTTGCCAAGGGAGTTTCTCCTTTCGGGGGCTTGAAGAACCGACGTTGGTGATTGATGTATCGTATTGTGCGGTCGTGACCCAGTCCCTGAACGTGGCCGCGCCGGATGGTATCGAGGCCACACTACGACAGCGTGCGCGCAGGTTAGGTTGGCAGTTCTTGCCTGCCCATGGCACGATTTGATTACACGAAGCGCAACGCTCCGGCTCAGCCATGATTAACACCAGGAACCAGCACGCGACACCCAAAGGCCTCAGGTCGATGAACGACGAGACGCTCACGTGGTTCGCGAGCATCCTCCTCCAGCTCAAGAAGCAGGGGATGAACGCAGAGGAGGCAAGGGCCTTCATTCATCGCCAGGCTGCGGAAGCAAAGGCAAAAGGCAACCAGCACCCGCCCAGACCATGATGCCGATCCGAAGTAAGACGGCCAGGGCGTAGACATGATTCAGCCGCCCGAAGAACTCACCGACGACGAGCTTGCCGCTCAAGCTGCCGAATTGCGCAGACGTGCGTTGCATGGCGAGCATGACGCGAACGGGCGGGCGCATGTGCTGGAGCGCGAATTGCGCAGGCGCAGTGGCGCACTTAGTACGTTGGGGGCGGAACTGCATGCGCCTGCCGGACGCCGCGCACCCTGGTGGGCATTCTGGCGGCGGTGAGTGGAAGCTGCCGGCTCTCACCAGTGATGCCCTTTAACCCTCCAATCTTCGTGCAGCACCATGCTCGACTCCAAGACCCTGGCCCCTCTCCCGCAGTGCGATGAGAACGAGTTCTTCTCAACCACGTTCCTGCCGCACCTGTCAGTGCCGGGTTTTTTTCCGGGTACTGGGGGCTTCTTCCATGACCATCCGGACGCGCGCAATCGCATCCTGTTCTTCGGGACTGATTTTGGCGAACTGAGTTATCAGCAGACGCTGGCGAAGACGGGAGAACCGCGGAGCAACAAGACGGTCTCCAACTTGGCAAAGATTTTGGGTGTGGCTGGCGTTTCACTGGACGACTGCTTTCTCACGAATGCGGTGCTGTGCACTTGGCGCAAAGAAAACTGCTTGAACAATCACGCGGTCTGGCGCAGATATCCGACCTACATTGCCGATTGCGCCGCCTGGCACAGGCGGTTCATCGAAGAGCGCCGACCTGAGTTCATCGTGCTTATGGGTACACCCGCACTCACCACTTTCGGGCGGGTCCTATTCCCCGAACTGGCGGTTTATTGGCGCAGCCTGGCGTCGCTGCAAGATGTCTATCGGGCCGATCGCGAGACGTTTCAAGTGCCCGGAGGACCCAGAATCCTGCTCATGACGCACCCTTCGTTCTGGGATGTGAACGCCAAGAAATTTCCGGCCGTGGCCGCGAAAGCAGTTGGGCATCTGCGGTCAATGGCAACGGCGCACGTGTCATGACCATCGGCGCTTCGCCAGAGCCTTGCCGCGGACCTGCTAGTGCCAATCTGACCCAGGCCGCGCGGCGTGTCCATCGTCAGCCGAACACACCGCACATGCGTTTGACTGCTGCCAGGCGAGCGGCACCTTCGGGTGCCGTTCGTCTGTGCGCTGTGCGACGAGGGCTTCGGCGGGTGGCACCGGGCGACCGCCAATGTCTCGACGCTGAGTGGCGGGCCGGCTAGGCTAGGGCGCGTGCATCGGTGCGATTGCCGCGTCACATGCGATCGCGATGGCACTTCGCTCATGTGGTGCGACGGGAACGCGAGAGAACAGCGGCACCACACGTGCCAGCAGGTCGCCGATCATGCCCACAGCCACCGCGATGTCTGTACCTTCGAGGAAGCCGTCGCTCGCCCGGTGCGCCGTGGCGACCGCTACAACCGGAAATCCAAACGCGTCGGTCGGCAAGGGCTCGCGCGCATCGTAGAGC
>NZ_JBFUIU010000036.1:0-26236 GCF_056401695.1 Variovorax sp. P4_D9 | reverse complement strand
ACTCTGCGCTGGCCGATATATGCCGACTCCCAGCACGCCGTCGCCTGGCCTCAGGTGGCCGGAATACGCCGACTCTGAAGTGGCCTGATTACGCCGATCGCCGACACGCGGTGGGCCCGCGCGCCATCGGCAGGGAATTGAGCTGGCTGGGCCGGGCGCCAATGTGCTGAACGAGGGGGTCAAGGTCGACGGCTGGATGGGCGAGACTGGCACCCGGCTGAGGGTGGCAAACGGCATGCCCACGCCCTCTCCCGTTCAGTCCTTGCGCCGGGAGCTCCAAATCTGGCGTTCGCGCGAAAATGCATGAGCGTTCGCGTGCGGCCTCAGGCGCGCAGAGTGTGTCGGGGGCACCGGGGGGAAAGCGCACTTGGCGCCCGGCGCCGTCGAGTCCGCGGCTCATGACTGGTATGCCTTGAGCCAGTTGTAGAGCGTTTTCATGCTGATCCTGATCCCGAGCAGGGCGGCGGTACGCTCCTTCTGGCCACCGCATCGCTCGTAGGTCGCGAGAATCACGCGCTGCTCGATCTCGGCCAGCGGGGTCCCGATTTCGACAATCAGCTGCTGCTCTCCGACTTCGAGCGCAGAGAGCATCGCGTCGGGCAGTTCGTCGTTGTCCACAGTCGGCCACTCGGGCGCATGGTTGAATGCGATCGTCGGGGTCATTGGCGGCGGCGAGCCGCCTTGGCCAAGCGGCAGCCATGCCTCGTTGATGACGGAGCCGCTGGCCATGACCCAGGCGCGCTGCACTACGCACCTTGCCGGGCCATTGGCAGCTCACCGTCGAAGGCGTGCCGGTGCGCGCTGGCAACGGGCTGTGGCATTCCGACACGCCGGAAAACCGTTGGACGCTCGAGCCTACGGCGACGGCAACCACTGGTTTGAGGTGCGGGAGATGCTGGTGGATGTGAGCCCCAAAGTGCGCACCTGAACTCGCTGACGCCTTGAAGGTGTTTCTGAGCGCCGCGAAGCTCAGCATCGATAGGCCATTCGTGATATGGAGAGTGGGCTCTTTGAGGCGTACAACAATTGGGCCCGACGGGCCTTTGCGCCTGGTTGTTCAACCTCCTGAAGTGGGGGCTTTGGCCCTGGTAATCACTGCCCGTGGCGGGGCAAGGGGAAGATCATGGACAAGCCTCATGGTAAGACAGTGCTCTGCGCCTCCGCGGCAGCGGCGGCGATGATGATGCTGGGCTCTGCATGGGCGCACGAGCAAGGCCGAATGACGGGTGGTGGAAGCTTTTTCTGCAGTGAACTCGCTACCGGGCAGCAGAGGGTGACGCACGGGTTCGAGTTGCATTGCAAAACCGACGAGCAGCCCAGCCCGGCAGAGCCAAACAATCTGGAAATCAATTTCTCCGGTGGCGACAATTTCCATCTGACCACGTTGACGAAGGCCCTGTGCACCAACACTGAGGCGATCCAACAACCTCCAGATGCGCCCTTCGACACCTTCGAGGGAGCGGGCACCGGCACCTTCAATGGTCAGCCTGCGTCGATAACATTCACGTTCACCGACGGCGGAGAGCCTGGCACCAAAGACACTGCCCTGGTCATCATCACCCTGGAGGGGTCGACGACTCCCGCGCTCAAATGCGATACGGCCACCCCGCTAGTCTTCGGCAATCATCAGGCGCACAAGGCGACTGGCAGCAAGCAGTAGCGGCGGTCTCGGCAATCCGAAGTGCACCGTGTCGAAAAAAAAGCGTGGAACGCGCCGAGCGTTGGCAGGCTTTTGCCTGGCAGCGCTGTCGGCGCTCCCAGGTGAACTGCTGTTGGCGGCCGAAGCCGAAAACGCCTCCTCCATCAAAGCTCGCGTGATCGAGCAATCAGCGGGTGTTGATGTTCAGGGCGATGGATCTGGCCCGGAAAGCCTCGGTGGGGCGCTCTATAGCCCGTTCAGCACCGCCTTTGAAGCGGTGGCGCAACCCAATTCCAACGCTACGCCGACGCGGCAAAACGTGGACGAAGGGACGCCCGACCTGGTAACGACGGCCGTCGCCACATCCGTTGCTGCAGGCTTCCTCGCCACTCTTGTCCGTGTCCTCATTGCGAGTTAGGGCCAGGGCTTCGACGACGTGCCGAGGATTCGTAGCGCCTGCCGGCGACAAACGCCGCGTCGAGCGGACCTCGGAAAGACTGACGGGTCACATACGACTGACCGACTTCGAAAGGATGTTTGCGCCAAGTTGAATCTTCAGAGGCCATAGGGTCGGGTGGATGCGAAAACTGAAGGACCGGCGTGAAGGTCCGGTTGTGGGGCCATCACAGTTCTCGGGCCGCGCCAGTCGAGCGGCAGCTCAAGGACTGGCTGCAGCCGTTCGCCTTCGGCCTGTCGAATGTCGGCGGCTGAAGAACTTCATGCTAGAGCTATACCGCCAGGCGTATCCCCCGTGCTTCAGCCACCGGCAGGCCTGCGTGACTCCGGCGTATATTTCTCGGGCTCGTCGGCCTGCCTTTTGTTCGAGCACCACGTCGTGGAGTCGAGCCAACGCGCCGTGGCAACCCCTCATTTAGAGTTGACCACGGTAATACAAGAGCGCTCACTGGAAGTTCAGCAATGAAGACGTCGTCCATGTCGGCGAAATCGACTTCGCTACCGCTATCGAACATGCAAGGGAAACCCTGACAGAACTTCAGGCAGCATTCGACGCCGGCGCGGCAACCACTCCTTCGCGGTCAGACGACTAAATGCCCGCCAACGGGGTCAGCGTGCTCGAACCCTTGCATCGGCGACTCGTTCGCCAACGCCGTCAGTCGCTCCGTGCCCTGTCGCAAGGCGTGCGTCCAGCTGTCGTAGCTCCCTTCGGAGGCTTCGAACTCCTCGTAGACCGACGCATCCTCAGTGCTCTCGATCAAGACCCAATGAGAGACGCCCGGATCCGGTTCGTCTACTGTTACGGCGATCGAGCGGAGGTGGTCGGTCATGTGGGGAAGCTTCCTCAGAAAGATGGCGGGATGCAGCCATCCTGCTTCTGAGGCATTCCCAGATGCTGTCGGACCGCGTCGGCGCTGACACCGACGGCCGCCACGGCCTCCCGGAGCTTCTCCTCCGACACGCCGAGGGCCTGCGTCCAGTAGCGGACCTCGTGTGTCTCTGTTCCCGAACCTGTATCCGGAGGCCGCCACGGCAGCTCTCGAATAGCTGACCGCTGCAAGAGGACGAACTCGACGGGCACGCGGCCTCGGCCGGCTCCTACGTGATGTTGAGCGAGGCCATCGGGAACCCGATGCTCAGTTCTGCCCGGTGGCCGTCGCTTTTAAGCAGCCCGTCGGCCAAGAAGCGCGACACGACCTTGCGAGCTGTGCGCTCTTCCAGGCCGGTCATCCTGATGAAGTCGCCCCGGGAGACCGAACCCGTCGTTGCGACCGTCTGAAGCGGAAAGATGGCGTCCTCCCGGTACTCGGAGATTCCGTCCGTAATACCGCGCACGAGGACGTATGCGCGAATGCGATCTTTGAGCTTCGCAAGATCAAGCATGGTGGTCATGGTGCTGGACCTCGGCGCCGGCGGCGAAGGTGCAGCGGCACCTCGCGCACGACAGCCTTGGCCGGCTTGTCCTCCCGCAGGCCGTGGAAGACGGGCTGCCGGACGTGTTTAGGTGCACCAACTTGTTCGCGACCCGAAAACCGAGATCACCTCAATATGCCCGTTGGTGGGGCGCTGTGGCAGCGCGTTGCACGCTGGCCGGACCGTGGCGCGGACAGCACACGACCCTCATTTGGCGAAGCTGTGCTCCAAATCGAGTATCGACGCCTCCAGGGCTCGCACTTTCTCGTGCTCGCCGCTTGCCAAGGCCAGCGCACGCTGCGCCAGCAGAAAGCTGCGATATTCGCTGCGATGCAATTCTTCGCGCTCGAGCAGGCCGTCGAGCAGCCTCCTCGCCTCATCGATCTTTCCTTCGCCGGCCAAGCAGCGCGCAAGCCCGCAGCGCGCGAACAGATAGTCCGGTGCAAGCGCGTGCGCCTGGCGATACAGCTCGACGATATCCGCGGCCGGGTGGTCCAGCCCTTCCTCTATCGCAGCCAAGTTGGTCAGCGCCGAAGGCTGATCTGGGTGCATCTGATGCAACTGTCGCGCCAACGCCAGCGCTTCGTGCAACTCGCCCCGCCCGATCGCCTTGTGAACGCGCTCGTTCAACGCCGTGCCCAGCGGTGGGAAGGGGCTGGGGCGTGGCTCGCTGGTGATGTTCAGGCCGTACGACCGGATCGTGCGCAGGCTCCCTGTGAGCCAGACTTCGGCCGGCTCGTCCCGGTTTCGCAGCCCCTGCTCGACCAGCCATTTCAAGATGTCCATGCGCACCGAGTCGGGCCCGCACGGGCGCTTCAGCAGCATTTGCAGGCTCGCGCGCGCTGCACCGTCGGCGAGCCGCGCGCGCCGCTTGAGCACCGCCAGTGCCAGCAGGCGCGCCACCGCATCGCCCAGCTCGGCCGCCCGAGTGAGGTAGTCGGTGTGCGCGTCGCAGCCGTCGATTCGGGCGTCCCAGGGCTGGTGTCCGTCCAGGCCGCCGCGCCCTTCGCGAGCGAGCGCAGCCATCGTGCGCACCCAGGACTCCGGAAACCACAGGGCACTGTCGCCGGGCAGCTCGGCTGCGGATTCACCCAGGGCCTCGAACATCGTGCGCTGATCGTCGCTGGCATGGTCCCAGTAAGGCGCATTCGCAGTGTCCTCCCAGGCTAGGCGCGCGCCTTTGGCATCGTCCAGGAAGCGCAGCGCGGCAACTCGCGCAATCGCGTCTTCGGCGCGCCACGGAGTGGCATGTTGCAAGGTGGCGGCGAAACCCAGACAGCCATCGAGACCCTCGGCCCAGCAGCGCCAGCGCAGGGCTCGCTCGAGCGCGAACATGTTGGCGGGTTCGGCCTGCCAGTTGGCCTCGACTATCGCGCGCGCTTGCGACAGGTTGCCGGTAGTGAACAGCGCGAGCGCCAGGTTGTTGCGCGCCGAAGGGTGGTCCACGTCCTTCAGAACGGCAGCCGCCGCCAACGGGTCGCTATCGGCCAGGTGCATGCGCGACAAGTCGATCGCCTCCGCCTGCTCGAGGCTCAGCGGTCCCAACGGCGCGTCGATGAAATCGATGGGTGGCAGTGCGCTCTGACCGTCCAGAGCGCGCAGGCGCTGGACGGCGCGCGCGTAGACCGCCGCCAGGCCCGCCGCACGGGCGCTTTCGCACAGCGCTTCGACCGCCGCGCGGCTGTTGGGCGCCGCGCGTTGCCATTCATACGCACGTGCCGAGGCGAGCATCGGCTCCCCACAACGGTCCTCGACCTCCCAGGCCAGGCCCAACAACGGCTTGAACGCCGGAAAGGACTTGCGCAGCGCGGCGAGGCGCTGACGCGCTTTCGGCAAGTCGCCAGCGTCCGCGACGCGACGCACGGCCGCGAACTGGTCGGCGCTGGGAACAGGGGACTGGCCTTTGCGGCGGGGAGTCTTGGACATCGATGTTCGGTTGAGCTTGGCGTTAACGCAGGAGCCGGATATTGTCATGCCATCGTCATGCCGTCGTTGGCGCAGGGGCCCGATGCGCCGGTACGCCATGCGGCCAAGCGCCGGCGCCTCAAGACGGTCATGCATTCGTCTATCGCGCCGGTCGCCTCATCGAGCATGGCCGGCGCGTCATCCTCGGACCGCCAACGATCGCGCGGCCAAGGCCTTCCAGCGGCTGCACGCGGAACTCTTCGCTGCCTGCGGCTGAGAGCAGCCGGCCGATCACCGGCCTCACGAACTCACGGATCCAGAAAATCGCGTTCCAGCGAGGTTGCGGCGTGGGCCTGCGCACGCACAACCAACCCCAATCGACCATCGACCCGTGATGTCGACGACTTCATCGCGTTGATGTCGGCACCGCCAAGCATCGGGCAGTCGAATGGCTCGGTCACGGTGCGACAAAGCACCCAGGATCGGTCCGCAGAGCTTTGAGGCTCACGGATTCAGGATATCTGGCTATCGCTCTTGACTGGGAGTGTGATCGTCAGCGGGTAAGTCGACGGTGTTCTCACTCCAGTCCCGTGCATTTGAGTGATCGCGCCCTAGCCAGGCTGCTCGCCCGTGGCCCGGATGTCCACGCGCCGGTTCGGCTCGAAGCAGGCAATGAGCTCGGTGCGATTCCTCGCCTTGCCTTGTGCCTTGCACTCGGCTTCGGTGATCTTGAGCTCCGCCGGGCCGCGTCCTTCAGTCTGGATGATGTTGGCCGGCACACCTTGGCTTACCAGGTAGTCGCGCACGGAGTTGGCCCGTGCTACGGACAGGCGATTGTTGAACTCGAGGCTGCCGATCGGGTCGGTGTGCCCGACGATGGAGATCGCGCGCAGCCGGATGCCCGAGGATTTGAGCTCCGCGAGCGTGTTGTCGATGCGGGTGCGGCCGGCAGGCGTCAAGTCCGACTTGGCGAACGCGAACGTGCCGTCGGCCTTGAGCTCAAAGTTGCGCGCTGCCGGCGGCGGCATTGCCGCGGGCGGGGCCGGCGGCGGGGCCGCCTGCGCCACGCGCGGAGCAGGCCCGAAGGGGATCTGCAGGCCCAAACTGTGAACGCTCTGTCATCTTTACAAATGCAGATGCCGGTACCCCAGCGATGAGATTCGCTATGAATCGGACAGAAACGTTATATTTCGTCACCGCCACCGCCACCGCACCGCCCCCGCCCGCATGGACAACGACGAGGTCAACCAGCTGCTGGTACGAATCGGCCGCGAAGACCAGGCAGCGTTTCGTCAGCTGTACAAGGCGTTCAGCCGCAAGGTGTACGCGTATGTGCTCAACATGCTGAGCGACCACGCGCGAGCCGAGGAAGTCTTGGCGGACTCGTTTTACGAGGTCTGGCGCCACCCCGACCGCTTTCGCGGCGATTCGCAGTTTTCCACGTGGCTCATCGGAATTGCGCGCAGAAAAGCGCTGATGGTCCACCGTGCGCGGCGGCCTGACGAGGTGCATGGGGATCTCGAAGACATCGCCGAGACCACTGCATCCGACACGCCGGACGGCTACGCGGAGCTGGCTGACAAGCAACGGCGTGAAGGCGTACAGCATTGCATGGGCAAGCTGTCGGACGAGCATCGCGAATGCCTCCACCTGGTGTTCTACGAGGGCATGAGCCTGGCTGACGTGGCAGAAGTACAGAACTGCCCCGAGGGCACCGTCAAGACGCGCCTGTTCCACGCCCGCCAGAAGATCAAGAATTGCCTTCAGGCGCTGCTGCGCAGCGAGGGTGGTGCCCCTGACGCGAGAGGCGCTCTCGCATCCTGAAGCTTGTGGCGTACCTGGCCATTGCGCGAAAATAAATTTGAACCGTTCGCCGAACTCAGGCAACCCAGAGCCGACACGGGCATGCCCCGTGCAGGTAGATCGGGGTCTCGGTGCGGTCGGTCGCGCAAGTTGATATTGTGTGAGCACGCCGCAGTCGGGACAACGGTCGGGTCAGTCACAGGTTCGCGAGAGGCGAAGAATTCTGGTGGTCACCATGGTCGCAATCTTTTCATCGCTACCGCGCCGCAATAGCGTGACCGTTGCCACGGGAGCATGGTCATCATGAAAGAACGCTTCGAAGAACTCCTCCCCTGGTACGCCAACGGCTCGTTGGGAGCCGAAGACCGCGCTTGGGTCGACGCATACATCGAACAGCATCCCGAGGCCCGCAGCGAGTTGGACTGGTATCGCTCACTGCAGGCGCGCGTGCAGGAAAACGCCCCGGCCGTGCCGGCAACGATCGGCCTGGCCCGCACCATGCGCCTGATCCAGGGCGACCGTCCGACCCTGGCCGAGCGCATCAGCGCCTTTTTCGGCAACCTCGGCATGCGCCCGAGCTTGGCGCTGGGCGCGCTGGCGGTCGTGGCGGTGCAAAGTGGCGTGATCGTGAACATGCTTGGCAACGCCCGCGATAGCGCCGACGAAATCCGCGCGCTGCACGCGGTTCGCGTCGAAGAGGGCCCAATGTTGAAGATCAACTTCGCGCCGGATGCCAAGGAAACCGACATCCGCATGCTGACGATCCAGGTTCACGGCGAACTGGCCGGCGGCCCTGGCCAGCTCGGCGATTACTACCTGCGTGTGCCGCCCGGCAGCGAAGCGGCGGCGCTCGCCCGGGTGAAGGCCGCCCCGATCGTTCAGGCCGCGGCGCTCGCACCTGGCGTACCGCCCCGGGAGTAGCCGACATGTCCGCACTGCTGACCCGTCGTGCGCTGCTGCGCGGCGCCTTGGGTGCCGCGGCCCTGCCCTTCGGTCCGGCCATGAGCGCCCCGATCGCTGCCAACGATGCCGGGTCGCGCATCGCATTGGTGATTGGCAACGGCGCCTACCGCGCCGCACCGCTGAAGAACCCGCCGGGCGACGCCGTCGCGGTCGCGGCGGCGCTGCGCGGCCTTGGCTATGACGTGACCCTGCGTCAGAACACGCGACTGCCGGACCTGATCGAATCGCTGCGCGAGTTTTCGGTGCGTGCGCCGAAGGCGGCGGTTCGCGTGCTGTTCTATGCCGGCCACGGGGTTCAGGTGAAGGGTCGCAACTACCTGGTGCCGATCGATGCCAACCCGCAGTCCGAAGAGGACATTCAGCGGCAAAGTGCGGACGTGGGCGAGTTCGTCGACCGACTCAGCGCCATCGGCACCGGCGCCAACATCGTGGTGCTCGACGCCTGCCGTGTAAATCCGTTCGCCGGCGGCGTCATCGTAGGCCCCGATGGGCGGCGCCTGAAATTCCGCGGCGCGACGCCGGGTGGCCTGGCGACGCTCGATGCGCCCGTGGGCACTCTTGTGGCCTTCTCGACGTCGCCGAACGGCGTGGCGCTCGACAGCGCCAGCAGCGAGCACAGCGTCTATGCACGTCACTTGCTGGCCAACATGTCGATACCGGGGCTGCAGATCGAGCAACTCTTCAAGCGGGTGCGTATCGGCGTGGCGGAAGATACCGGCCGCGTGCAGGTACCCTGGGAGTCCTCGAGCCTGACGGCTGACTTCTGTTTCAAGTCGGACGGCAAGGGGCGCTGCGGCAGCTGAGCCAGGCCGCTCACGCGTGGTCGTCGATGAAGCGCTCGAGCTCGCGCACGAAGCGCAGCGACTCACTGACATGCGGCGAATGGCCGGCATGCGGGTAGATCGAGATCTGCGCGTGCTTCACCGTGTCGCGATACCAGCCATCGAGCGGCACACCGGCATAGTGCGGGCTGCGCGCCCCGAGCACGACGAGCAGCGGCGCGTCAAGGCGCGACAGCGAAGCGCGGAAGTCGGCCTGCGCCATCGACTCGGCGAGGTCGAGCAGCGGCCGGACATCGATGCGTCCCAGCCGGCGGCGCAGCATCCGTCCGAGCGGGGCTTCGGCACTCAGCTGGCGCTGCAACCAGGCGCCTCCGAGCGCGCCGACCTCGTTCAACATCGTGCCGGCCAAATCCTGGCGCGCGCCAGAGATCAGCCCTGACAGCATCGCCGCGCTGCAGCCGCCGAAGAGCCCGAGTCGCCAGCCGTCGTCCGTCACGATGCGCGGCGACTGGTCGACCAGCGCCACCGCAGCCACCCGCTGCGTGCCGTGCAGATGCAGGTATTGCATCAACGTCAGCGCGCCCATGGAATGCCCGACCAGGATCGAGCGCTGCAGCCCGAAGTGGTCGAGTGCCTCGGCCAGATCGTTCGCCAGTCGCGCCAGCGTGATGCTGCCGCTCACCGACCGGCAACTGCCATGGCCGCGTGCGTCCCAGGCGAGCACGCAATGGCGCCGCGCCAGCCTCCGGGCCACTGGCAACCAGTCGCGATGCGTGCATCCGAATCCATGCACCAACACCAGCGGCGACCCGCCACCGAGCACGCACACGGGAACTACGTGGCCGTCACTGGCCGTGAAGCTGTCGTAGTCGTTCGCACCGGGCGAGCCGAGACCCATCAACCCCAAATTGCGCAGCGCGTCGAAGGCCCCGCGCAAGCCAGTCAGGCGTGCGGGGTTTGGAGGCGGATCAGGCGGCGCGCTGTCGGGCATCGCGGGCGATCCTACAACCGCGCGCCATTCGCGCGAAAACTCTTTGAACCGATCCCGGACTGGCCGCAACCCATGGGCGGGAAGGCAAGCAATTCGGCAAGCCCAACCTCAACCCCTGTCATCACTCTCTGGAGATCATCATGCAAATCGTTCGCAAAGCATCCATCCTCATCGCCCTCGGTTTCGCCTTCGGTGGCGCGATGGCCGGCGAAATTGCCAACACCACGGTGCTGTCCACCAACGCCAACAACAACTCGTCCGGCTTCCTGGCCACGGCGCGTCAGAACATCGGTGTGTCCGAGCAAAACTCCAAGATCGCCAACAGCACAGTGCTCGTCAACGGCGCAAACAACTCCGCCTCGGGCTTCCTGTCGACGGCGAACCAAAGCGTCGGCCACGCCGAGGGCAATGGCCAGATCACCAACAGCACGGTCGTCGGCACAAACCTGAACAACAGGGCTTCGGGCTTCCTCAGCACCGCCACGCAGGAAGTGGGCTTCGCCAAGGGCAACGGCACGGTCACCAACTCGCTCGTGCAAGCCAATGGTGCAAGCAACACCGCATCCGGCTTCCTGTCCACGGCCAGCCAGCAGATCGGCGGTGCACAAGGCAACGGCAAGCTGACAAACGCGACCGTCATCGCCACCGGCTCGAACAACAGCGCAAGCGGCTTCCTGTCCACCGCCGCCCAAAGCATCGGAGTCGCCAAGTAACCAGCGCTTCGCTTTCGCCCCTCGTCCGCCAGCGCCAACGGCGCTGGCGGTTTTCCAGCCAGGAGACCCACCATGAATGCAACCCTCGTTCGCACCTCCCGCATCATCCTTGTCGCCATCACGCTGGGCGCATGCGCCAGTGCATTCGCGGGGCAGGAACTGCTGGAGGTCGACTCGCGGTTCCGCGCGAAGATCGCGAAGGAGAAGATCCGCATCGGCGCACAGGAGCGCAAGGCCGAGGAACAAGGGAAGTCCCTGGATCAAAACCAGGGCACCTGCGGGAGCCAGAGCATCGGCAACATCGACACGGGCGGGCGCATCGGAGCCGCGCCGCGCGAGGTGTTCGTTTTCGCACCCAATGCCATCAACATCGTCGGCCGCGGCGGTTGCCAGTGAATTGAAATTCCTCAGATCGGAGATGCCATGAAACCGCCCCGCATCATGCGCTTCCTAGCGCTTGCCGCACTCGCAGCACTCGCGGGCTGCCAGGCGCTCGAGGTCAAGCAACCAACCATCGAACAGACCGCCGAGATCCGCGTTGGCCCTGAGCAACGGCCTCAGCGCTCGATCACGGGCTTTACGCAGCCGCTGCGCTGCATGGACACGCTGATGCTCGACTACGGCGTGCACGACGTGACGATGCTGACCGAGGAAATTAACGACGAAACGAAGAAGCTGAACGCCGGAACGCGTGACATGCTGATCTCGGCGGTGTCGGACATGTCGCGGCGCAGCCGCGCGGTGCGCCTGGTCGCGTTCGGCAAGGACACGTTGAACGTGGTCAGCTTTCTCTCGGCGGCACAAACCACGGCGGTCTACCAGGCGATTCCGCGCTACGACATCAAGGGCTCCGTGTCCCAATTCGACGAGAACCTGATCAAGAACCAGAAGGACCTCGGCATTGGCTACTTCCCGTACCTCAACCTCGGCGTTGCAAACGACGCGTCCACCAGCATGCTGGCGCTCGACCTGAGCGTGCTGACGACCAGCGACATGGGGGTGCTGCCGGGCGTCACATCACGCAATTCCGTGGTGATCATGAAGCAAGGCAAGGGCGTCGACGGCGATGCCGCGTATCACAAGTTCGGCATCAACTACAGCATGAACCTGGCACGTTCGGAAGGCCAGTCGCAGGCGCTGCGCGGGCTGGTCGAACTGGCGGTGGTAGAGCTCATCGGCAAGCTGACGAAAACCCCCTACTGGTCCTGCCTGGGCGTTGCCGACCCGAAGGCGAATGAGGAGACGCGTCTCGAGCTGCTGGATTGGTACAGCGCAATGGCCGCGACGCGCGTCGAGCTGATCGCCTACTTCCAGAACCAGCTGCGCCACCGCGGGTTCTACGACGGCCCGATCGACGGGGAATTCAATCCCGCCATGGACGAGGCGATTTCCAACTATCGCGAGCAGCTCGGCCTCAGCCACGCGGCGGTGCTCGACGATAAATTCTTCAGCGCCTTCCTCGCCGCGGACCACAGCAAGATCAAGCGGCCACCGCAACCGGCACGCTACGTTGCGCCTGGCGCGCTTGCCACCACGCTCGGATCACCGACGGCTGCAGCCACCGCACCGACGACGGCCCCTGCACCAACGGCAACGCCACTGAAGCTGTCAGTGGCGGCCCCGAACCAGCAGAGGCGGTTTGCCCGCGGGGAGTCGATCAACCTCTCCCTGGCGCCGTCGCAGGACGCCCATGTCTACTGCTATCTGCGGGACGAGGACGCCAAGGTCATACGCTTCTTCCCCAACCGGTTCGCGCAGGACTCGCGAATCGCGTCGGCCAAGCCGCTCACGTTGCCCGGCCCGATGCGCTTCCGGCTCTCGATGAATGCGAAGGGCGTGCCCGAGACCGTTTCCTGCTTCGCAACGCCGCGCGACGTGATGGCTTCATTGCCCCAGGCGTTGGTCGGCATCGACTTCGAACCCCTGCCCGGCGCGACGCTCGAAATGATCCGCGCTGCCTTCGACAAAGCCAGCGGCGGCACGCTCGCCCAGGAGAACTTCCATGTACAAGCCAAGTGATTTCCTTCCCGATCGTCCGAAGCTGGGCGGCGCCCGCCTGGCGGCGGTGTCCCTGGTGGCCCTTGTCGCCGTGACCGCCATGGTCCTGCAGTTGCCCCGCGGCGCGGCCGCAGGCGCCGGCGCAATCGGTGGCGACGACCGTGTCGCTCCCCAGGCCGCGCCTGCGCCACGGGCCGCGAGCAGGAAGGCACCCGCCGCCTATCAACTCCGCTGCTGGCAGAACGGCTTCCTACTGTTCGAAGAGGGGCCGGTCACCCTCGACGCCGAAGCACGGCAGGGCGCAAAGATGGTGGCGATCGACCGCCATGGCAGGGCCTTGATCGTCACCGCCGATCTCAACGGGACGACCTGCCTGGCCAGCCCTGCCCCGCCCCCACCCAGCCTCGCGCTGCCGCGCTGAGGCCACCATCGCCACCGCCTGGAGCCCCGTCATGAACTGGTTCAACCAAGCCTTTCCGGTACCGCCGTCGCTCCGGGCGGCGGCCCTTGCCGCCGGCTGCGCCGCGGTTCTTGCCGCGACCCCTTCCGGGCCCGCTCGGGCGGCCACCGAAACCCGCAGCGTCGCCGACTTCGACGAGGTCATATTTGCCGTCGCCGGCGATGTCAGCATCGAACAGGGCCCACGCGAGTCGCTAACCCTGGAGGCCGAGCCTGCGGTGCTGCGCAAGATCACGACCGAGGTCCACGATCGGCGGTTGCTCATCGGCCTTGCGCCCGGCCGGGTCGAGACCCAGCAGCCGATCCGGATGAAGCTTGGCGTCCAGACCTTGCGAGCCTTCGAGTCGCGCACCGCCGGTGCGATCAGCATCGGACCGCTGCGCAGCGACGCGCTCGCGCTGGTGCTGGCAGGCGGCGGCTCGATCCGCCTCGAGCGCCTGGAAAACGCGCGCAACCTCGACGTGCGGATCACCGGTGCCGGCGATGTCACGGTCGGCGGCGGCAAAGTGACGGCGCAGCAACTTTCCATCACCGGCATTGGCACTTATTCGGCACCCAGGCTCGCGAGCGAGCGCGCCGACGTGGCCATCGACGGCAACGGCGAAGCGCAGCTCGCTGCCAGCAACACGCTGGCGGTGCGCATCGGCGGTGTCGGCCACGTGCGCTATCACGGCGACCCGGCGGTGACGCGTTCCATCCGCGGCATCGGCTCGATCGATAAAGATTGAACCGGGCAGGCGGCGCACGCAACCCATGGGCATCACCCCCAACGCCCAAGGAGCCCTCAAATGATCCGCTACCTCAGCACCCTCGCCCTCGCCGCCGCCGCTGCAATGGTCGCGCCCGCC
Source organism: Variovorax sp. P4_D9 (assembly GCF_056401695.1). Classification (NCBI taxonomy): domain Bacteria; kingdom Pseudomonadati; phylum Pseudomonadota; class Betaproteobacteria; order Burkholderiales; family Comamonadaceae; genus Variovorax; species Variovorax sp. P4_D9. Next base: position 12,266 of record NZ_JBFUIU010000036.1, on the reverse strand, counting down.
GCGAGGGCCGAGAAGGTCATGATCTACCACGAAGGCCAGCTCGTGGTCCCCCAGGACGTGGCGGACGTGCTCACCCGTTCGATCCGCCTGCTCGACGATGCGCCTGCAGCCCCGGCGAAGGCCACGGCGGTGGCGGCGGGTTCCCGGGTGAATGCATCGGCGCGTCCCTCGGAAACCGCACATGTCGCACGCAATGACTCGAAAGCCGCCGCCTCGGCGCTGTCCTTGCCGGTACGGTTCGCCTTCGATTCCGCCGAGATCCTTCCGGCCGCACGGACCCAGCTCGACGCGCTTGCCAAGGGCATCGAACTGATGGCGCCGGGAAGCAAGGTCACGATCGAAGGCCACACCGACGCCAAGGGCAGCGCGGCCTACAACCTCGAGTTGTCGCGCAATCGGGCCCGCGCGGTGCGCGACTATCTCGTTCACCAGCACGGCATCGACGCCGCGCGCCTGAAGACCGTCGGGTACGGCGAAGACCGGCCGCTCGAAGACACCGATCCGTACGCCGCCATCAACCGTCGCGTGCAGTTCCGCGGCGCCTGAGCAGTCGTTGCGGAGTGCCCACGGCGGTGCCATGGCCGGATTGCGGCGGCACCGCCCTCCCCTTGTGCCGCCGCAGCGCCCAACCGAGAATGGCATGCGATCGCCAGTGGAGTCCTCGAGGTCCGTAGCATCCATTCCTTTCCGCCGTCACCATGATTCGCCGTCGCCTGCTCGCCTGCCTTGGCTTCGGTTTCGTTCCTATGTGGTGGAGCCGGGCCGGCCTCGCGCAACCGCAGCGGGCCATGGTCGACTCACCTGGGCAACGCCGTGTCGCACTCGTGATCGGCAACGGACGGTACCCTGAAATCCCGCTGAACAATCCCGAGCATGACGCTCGGCTGGTCGCGCAGACATTGCGCAGCCTCAACTTCGAGGTGGGCGAGCATCTCAATCTCAATGCGCGCGACTTCAAGCGCGTGCTGCGGGAATTCGCGCGCCGCATGGACGATGACCAGGTCGCGTCGGTCTTCTATTACGCCGGCCACGGCGTACAGATCGGCGGGCGCAACTTCCTGCTGCCGGTCGACATCGCGTTGCGCGATGAGGCCGAAGTGCGCGACGAGGCCATCGACCTGCAGGAAGCGCTGCTCACGCATGTCGATCGGGTGCGTGCACGCGCCCGCATCTTCATCATCGACGCCTGCCGCAACGACCCCTTCGCGTCGCGCGGTGCCGCTTCGCGCAACGCCAACGGCCTGGCCGAGATGGCGGCGCCGGGTGCCCTCATTGCCTTCTCCGCTGCGCCCGGCCGCGTCGCCGAGGACGGCCCGGTCGGCGGCAACAGCATCTACACGCGTTACCTCGCCACCGAGATGCGAACCCCTGGCGTGGATGTCGAGGAAATGATGAAGACCGTGCGCATCAAGGTGCTGCGCGACACCGCGGAGCGCCAGATTCCCTGGGTCAACACCTCCATGGTCGTGAATTTCATGTTCAACCCCGGTCCTGCGCCTGCGCTGGCCGGGCCGAAACGCAACCTGCAGCTGCTCGTGCAGGCGCAACGCAGCCTCAACACCGATGCGCGCGATGCATCGGCCTCGTTGGCGCTGAGGGTCTATGTGCTCAGCGATGCGAGCGGGTTCGAAAAGGCGAGTTTCGACAGCCTCTACGACGATGACGAGGCGACCCTCGGGTCGAACATGCTCGCGCGCCAGAGCCTGTACCTTCGCCCCGGCGAGGCGCGCGAGCTGGACCTCGAGCTGCGCGGCGACGCGCGTGCCGTCGCGGTGTTCGGTGCGTTTCGGGAACTCGAGAGTTCGCAGTGGCGTGCCGTCCTGCCCTTGCCGGTTGGATCATTGGCGCGCGCGCGCCTCGACGCGCAGGCGCGCCAACTGCAACTGGGGTGGGTCAAATGATGCGACCCGGCGCCGCGCTCGCGCTGCGCGTCGAGGCCCTCCCCCTCGTTGCCCTGGTGGCACGCTTGCACGACGCGACGCCCGTCGACCCGGCCGAATTGCGCCGCACGCTGGCTGCGGTGGTGGCCCATTTCGAAGCCAATGCGCGCGTCGCAGGCGTCGACGAAGCAAGCGTCGCGGCCGCGAGCTACGTGCTCTGTGCCTGGGGCGACGAGCAGTTTGGCGCGGCGCCGTGGGGCACGGGAGGCGCCGGCCTGCTGCAGCGCTTTCACGGCGAGGCCGACGGCGGCGACAAGCTGTTGCGCCTGCTGTCGCGGCTGGCCGAAAAGCCGAGCGAGCATCGCGCGCTGCTCGAACTCTTCCATACCTGCCTGAGTCTCGGGCTGCGCGCGGGCATGGCGCCCGACAGCCGCGATCATGAAATCCTGCGCGCGCGTGTGCAACTCGCGCTGCAACGGGTGGCGCCGGTTCCGGCGTTGGTGGCTCCGTGGCACTGCGCGGCCGCTGCGGCCAGCCCACCGCGGGCGCCACGCGTCGCGTTGCCGGCGGTCCTGCTGCTCGGCGTGCTTGCCGTAGGCATCTACAGCGCCAGCCAGCTACAGCTTGCAGCGCGCGTCGACGGCGTGCTGGCGTCCTTGCAGCGACTCGTACCGGCACCCGCCGTCGCCGCGCAGCAGGTCGCGGGCGCGGTGCCGGTGCCACCGCGGCTGGCCTCGAGCCTGCGTGACGACATCGATGCGCGCCGGCTGTCCGTGCGCGACGAGGCGCTGCGCAGTGTGGTCGTGATCGGCGCCGACGCGCTCGGCGACGCCACCGGCCCATTGACGCGCCTGGGCGCAGCGCTGAAGAAGCTGCCGGGCAAGGTGCTCGTCGTCGGCTACACCGATGGCAGCGATCCCCCGACGGCTCGCACGCCCTCGGCCTGGCATCAGGCGATGGAATGGGCGCGTGGTGCCGCCGACGTCTTGCGGCCACAACTCGGCGATGAGCGGATGGCGGTCGAGGCCCGCGTCGACGCCGCGGCCGGCGCGCCACTGCGACGCGTCGAGATCGTCCTGTTCCCGGAATGAAGGCCTCGCCACGCTTCGTCCAACGCGCCGTCAACCTCGGTGCGGCAGGCGCCTTGTTGTGGTTTGCGGCACCGCTGTTGGCCTTCGGCAGCTGGCACCCCTTCGACGGCATGCGCGCGCGCGTGGCCTTGCTGGCGCTGGTGGCGCTCTTGCTGGTCGGCCTGCACGGACTGCGCGTGTTGCTGGCCCGACGGCGCAACGAGCGACTGCTGAAGGGCCTCGAATCAGGCGATGCCACCGTCGAGTTGAGCCAACGATTCCGCGAGGCGCTCGCGATGCTGCGGCAGGGGGTCGGGGCGCAAGGCACACATCGCTGGTGGCAGCGCCGGCGACAGGTGCAGCAGTTGCCCTGGTACCTGATCATCGGCGCGCCCGGGGGCGGCAAGACCACCGCGATATTGCATTCCGGTCTGCGCTTTCCGCTTGCCGAAGAGCTGGGACGTGACCCGCTCGCGGGCATTGGCGGAACGCGCCAGTGCGACTGGTGGTTCAGCGAGGACGCCGTGTTCATCGACACGGCCGGACGCTACACGACACAGGACAGCGACGTCGTGGTCGACGCCGGGGAATGGCAGCAGTTCCTCGCGCTCCTGCGCCGGCACCGGCCAGTGCAGCCGATCAACGGCGTGATCGTCAGCGTCAGCGTGCCCGACCTGCTGCAAGGCGGCGCGGAACTCGCGCGCCAGTCGGCAGCCGTCGCATTGCGTCTGGATGAACTGCGCCGCGAGCTCGATCTCGCCTTTCCGATCTACCTGCTGGTGACCAAGGCCGACATGCTCGCCGGCTTCGTCGAAACCTTCGGCGATCTCGATGTCGCGCAACGCGAGCAGCTCTGGGGGCTGGTGTTTGACGCCGATGTTGCTGGCATCCCGGCCGATCTCGGAGCGCGCCTCGACGACCTCGCGCAGCGCCTGGCACAGCGCAGTCCCGAGTTGCTGCAGCAAGAACGCACGCCGCAGCGCCGCCTGCCGATTTACGCGTTCGCGGCACAGTTCAAGGCCCTGCTCGCGCCTCTCGAAGGCTTCGTGCGCGAGGCCTTCGCCGACATTGCCGCCGCGCCGGCGCAACGCCTGCGTTCGATCGCGCTGACGAGTGGCACGCAGGAGGGCAATCCGATCGACCGGGTGATCGGCGAACTCGCGCGCAGCCACGGCCTGGCGCTGCAGCCGCTGCCGCGCCCTGATGCCGGCGGCAAGTCGTTTTTCCTGAGCGCGCTGCTCAAGCGCCTGGTGATCGCCGAAGCGCCCCTGGCAGGTCAGCGGTTGCAGCGGCTGCGTTTGCGTCGACGCGCTGGCATGTTCGGCGCGGCATTTGCCGGTGCCGCGCTGCTCACCGCCTCTGCCCTGTGGTGGCAGAGCTACCGGCGCAACCTCGACTATGTCGACGCCGTGCGCACGCGTGTCGAGCAGTTGACCCGGCGCATCGGTCCCCTGGAATCGGCAAGTCTCGAGCAGGTGTTGCCGCTCTATTCGGTGCTCGAGCATCTGGCCGCGAACGACGGCATCGATCCGGATGAGCCGCCTGCCGGCTTCGGCTTCGGGCTGTTCCAGGGACCGCGGCTGGCGCGCTCGGCGGAACAGGTCTACCGCGAGATGCTCGATCGGAGTCTGGCGCCGCTGCTCGTCGAGCGATTGCGCCGCGACCTGCGCGAGGCCGAGGACAGCGCGACACGCTACGAGGCGCTGCGCACCTCGTTGATGCTCGCCAATCCGGCACGGCTGGCCCGCGGCGAGTTACACGGCTGGGTCGAGCAGACGCTGACACAGGCGAGCGGCGCCGGCGAGCGCGGCGAGGTGACGCGCCATGTCGAGAACTTGCTCGAGCGCAGCGGGCTGCCCGAGGCGATGCGCCCCGACGATGCCGGCGTGCGCGCGGCGCGCAGCGCCCTCGCGGCGCTGCCGCTGGCGCAACGCGTGCACGAGCGCTTGCTGCGACGCGTTCCCGATCCCGAACCGCCACAGGATCTGCCGACACGCCTCGGCGCGGCCAGCGCCCTTCTGTTCGCAGCGTCGAGCGCCGGGCCGATGCCGGCGCATTCGAGCGCCAGCGGCTGGCGACGCAATCTGGCGCCGGCGCTCGAGCCGACCTTCGATGAACTCGCGAGCGAGGCGGACTGGGTGCTCGGCGACACCGGCGGCGATGTACGGCGCCTGCAGAAAGACCGCGCCTGGCGAGGCGAAATCGCCACGCAGGTCGGCAAGCGCCAGGCCGAACGCGTGATCGCCACCTGGTCGAGCCAACTCGATGCCCTTGCCTTGGCGCCCGGCAGCGATACGGTGGACGCCTCGCGCCAGGCCACTGAACTCACGGCGCCCGATTCGCCGCTGCGCCGCCTCCTGACACGCCTGGCCGACGACTTCAGCGCGACCTCACAGGGCGGTAGCGCGGCCGAGATCGCCTTCGACGCCACGCTGCGGACACGCTTCGGCGCCCTCGGCGACTACGCGGCAGGCCCCGGACCGCAAGCGCTTGACCGCCTTCACTCCCTGGTCGCCGGCAAGCGCGACGAGACCGGAAGCGCCGAACTCGACGCGACCTTGCGCACCGAGGCCGCCGGTGCGCCGACGGCGCTGCGGAGGCTCTACCTCGACCTCGGGACATTGATCCGCTCGCGCGGTGGCGCCAAGCCAAGTTTCGACGCCGCGCTGCTCGAACTCGCGCAGACTTGCAGCACGTTGACGCGCGAGCGCTTTCCGTTCATTGCCACCGCGACGCGGGATATGGCAGCGTCCGACTTTGCGCGCCTGTTCGGACCCGGTGGCCTGTTCGACGAATTCCGGCGAAACCAGTTGACCGAACGCGTCGACACGTCGACCCGGCCCTGGAAAGCGCGCAGCGCAGGCGCCAATGCGAGCAATTCGGATGCATTCGAGCGGGCGGCGGCGATCGGCAGCCTGTTCTTTCCCCAGGGTGCGCCGCTGCCCGAACTCAAGCTGCGCATCACGCCGCAGCGCATGGATGCCGAACTGCTGCAGTTCAGCGTCGATGTCGATGGGCAGCTCTTGCGCTTCGAGAACGGCCCGCCACGTGCCAAGGAATTGGTCTGGCCCGGACCGGCTTCGACGCAAAAGGTGCTGATGCGCGTGCTGCCGCCCGGCCCGACCGGGGTCGGCGCCGAAATCCATGAAGGTCCGTTCGCCTGGCTCCGGGTGCTGCTGCGCGGCGACTGGAAGGGCGAGCGCGGCGCGCCAGCGCGGCTGACCTTCGTCGTCGACACACGCACCCTCGACGTCGAGGCGAGCGCGGCCGCGACACCCGACGCCGATGTCTGGACCCTCCGGGACTTGGCACGTTTTCATTGCCCGCAGGCATCATGGTGAAGTCGCCATCGCGTCGCGTCTCCTGGTACGGCAAGTTGCCCGCGCGTGGCGACTTTGTCGGCCGTGGCCTGCCCGCACGGTGGCGCAGCGACTGGGATGGCTGGCTGCAGCGTGGCCTCGCCCTCGCCGCCACGACGCTGGACGCCGCCACGCTGCGCGAACGCCTGGGCAGCTTCGCGCCGTGGCGCTATCTGGCGCTGCCGACGCCCGGCGAGTTCTGGTGCGGCATCATCACGGCGTCGCACGATCGTGTCGGACGCGCTTTTCCGCTGACGCTGGTGGAACGCTTCAACGCGCCGCCTTCACCGGACGAAAGCGCCGCACGGCTCGCGTCGCTGCTCGACGCTGTCGCAGAAGGACCCGAAGCGCTCGAGGCCGCGATCGCCGCCTTGCCGCCCCGTCCTGCGCAGGAATTCAAACCAGCCGAGGCCTGGCCGCCGGAGCCGGCCAGCCTCTGGTGGCCGCTCGCCGCCGCACACGATGTCGTTGCGCGGCCTGGGGCCTGGCCACCGGAGCCGGCACTTCTGCTCGAACTGCTCGATGTTCAACCGGCCTCGCACCAGATCGCGAGCGCGGAATAGTTGTCCTGGGCGCTGCGATCGGCGCGCCGCACACCCGCTTCGAGGCGATCGAGCCAGGCCTGGATGCCGCTGCAGCCGGCCAAGCTGCGCTCCATCGCCAGATCGTCGAAGGCCGACCAGAGTCCATCGCTGCACAGCAGGAGGGCATCGCGGGAAGCGAGCACCTGCGGTGTTTCCAGGATCTCGAAGTCGAAGCCTTCGGGCGAGCCGAGCGCCGAAGTCAGCTGCCCCGGGGCGGCGTCGCTCGCGTTCAGCCCGGCATCGCACAAGCTCTGCGCGAGGCTTTGATCACGGGTGCGCCCGAGCAATCGGGCGTCATGCCAGCGGTAAAGGCGCGAGTCGCCGGCATGGGCCCAGATCGCCGCGCCACTGCGCAGGTCGAGCAGGAGCACGACGATGGTGGTGCGCATGTCGGCCGTCATGGTGCCGGCAACCTGCTGAGCGACCACTGCGTCGTTGGCCCCTTGGACAAGCCGTTTCAGTGCGTTCGGGCTAACCTCGGGTTGGAGCGCGAAGGCTTCGAGCACATGCGTCACGGCGACGCGCGAGGCCATCTGGCCGCCGCCGTGTCCGCCCGCACCGTCGCACAGGGCGGCGACAAGGGAGTCGGCGCCCTGCCAATAGCCGAAGGCGTCTTCGTTGCACTCGCGCCGCCCGGTTTGCGACAGCGCAGCGACCGAGACGTTCAACGCGCGTTTGGCCATGGTGACTCCGGCGGTGGGGCGTCCGTGTTGACGCGCGACTGGGCTTCATAGGCACGCAGGAATTCCCGTCCGAAGATGGTCTCGAAGTCGTCGTCCAAGTGCTCGAGCAAGTGGGCGTGCTGCAGCCGATGGCGCTCCCAGAGGGCCGCGGCGCGGCGCTTGGGAAGGCGCGAAAGAATGTCGCGCGGCGGCCCCTCCGCGTTCTCGGCGGCCTCGGGACCCAGGCGGGAGAAGAGCTCGAACACCGCAGCGCRCATGCCGGCGACCATTGCCACCTGGTGCACCAGCAGGTCGCGATTCGCGTCGTGCAACGCCGCCACGGGGTCGAGGAAGCCGGGGCTCGGGACACGCTGCAGCATCCGGGTCAACGCTTCGGTCGCGTCCGGCGAGAACTTCAGGGGGTTGTTCTGACGCGGCGCGATCACCGTACCCTCGGCGCGCATGTGGCGTTTCGCGACCGCACGGCTTTTCAGCAACGCGAGCGTACCTTCAGCGGTCGCCCGCAGCAGCGCGCCCAGATGTTCCATCAACTCCGGTGTCAACGGCGGCACCTGGGCGCCGCCCAGTCCGGCGCCGCAACGGAACGCCGCTGCAAGTTCAGTCAGATCCGGCGACCCGCCCTCGGGGGCCGAAGCCGACGAAGGAGGCGCGTGCGCTGTCGGTCCGGCTGCCGATACGGTGGTTGGCCGCGGCGGCTCCGCGGACTCAGGGACTTGCAAGGGCGGCGGAGCCGGTGGCATCGAGGGTGCACTCTTCACCATCGGTGTGCCGGTTCGCACGACCAGCGGATCCGTCTTCCAGGACACCACCGCACTCGCTGACGCCGCCTCGGGCGCTGGCGCAAGGGCCGGCAGCGGCGATTGCGCAGCAAGCGGATCGTGCGCGCCGTCCAGATCGAACCAGCGATCCAGGCGCGCACGCGGAGCAGCCGGCGCCGCGATGCACTCGACAGCGAGCTCGAACCCGCCGATGCGCAGGCAGTCGCCCACCGAGAGGGCCAGTTGGTCACCCGGGGCGAGCTGCGTGTCGTTCACCCACAGAGGGGTGCTGCTGCTGATGCAGCGCACGAGCGCGTCCTGGCCGACCATGGCGACTTGGGCGTGATGACGCGACACCCTGCGCAGCGGGTCGGCCAGCACCAGGTCGCATTCGGGAGAACGGCCGATGATGACGCCTTCCGGCGGCAGCGGAAGCGCCGTCGCATCGGGCTCGCTGGCGCCGGGGCGGCGTATGACATGCAGCGCGATCACGATGGGCCCGTTCAGATTCAGCCCAAGGCTCGCCACAAGTCGGCCTGCACACGGCGGGCATCGACGGTTGGCGTGAGCTGTTCCATGACGCTGGCAACGAACTGCTCGCGGGTGCTCGATTTCGCGGCGCAGCGCTTCGCGACGACCCGCGCAATCGGTCCCAGCGAGGAAAGGAGTGCGGCGGCCGCCTTGTCGACATCGCCTTCGCGCATCGGCACGCCGCTCGGCGCCGCGCCCCCGGTTCTCGAGGCCTGGGAACCAGAGGCTGTTGCAGAGGCCGCGCCATGGGTTGGCGGCACGCCGGCTCTGGCCAGGAAGCGCTCGCGCGCGTCAATGTCGATGATCGCACTGGCGACGGCCTGGCGCACTTCCGCCAGCGTAGACAACCCACGCGCGGCGCGACGCACCAGCACGCGCGCCACCGCGCCCACGTGCTGGGCCAGTTCGCGTTCGACCTCGGCCAGCGCGGCGGTGTCCCATCCGGTGGGTGCGGGAATCGAAGGCGGGCTGGTGCCGGGCAGCGACTTCGAGGGCGCCTGGGGGATCCGCGCCGAGTCGGGCACCGTCGGCACAATGGGCGAGCACGGCCCGGGGGTCTCGGGCGCGTCGCGCTCCGTCGGGCTCGCCTCGAGGTCTTCGAGGAGAGGCGCCATCAGGATGTGGGCCGGGAGCACCTCTGGCAGCGTCTCGGTGGCGAGCGCCTGCAGCGCCGTTCGCATTGCCATTGCGCTCGGGTAGCGCTGCGCCGGATCCTTCGCCAGCGCAAGGTCCAGCACGGCATCGAACGGCTTGAGTGCGGCGTCGTTCGTCGCCTCGCTCAGCGGCTTGTGGGGCTCGTAGACGATCTTGTACATGATGGCGTCGTCCGTGCCGACAAATGGCGTCGCCCCGCTCAGCATCCGATAGAGCAGCACGCCCGCCGAGAAGACATCGACGCGGCGGTCGATCTCGCGGTCCGTGTATTGCTCGGGCGCGATGTAGCCGGGTGACCCGACGATCGCACTGGCGCGGGTCAGATTCGATGTTTCGGTTCGCGCTATTCCAAAATCGGTGATCTTGAGGCGCCCATCATCGGCAATCAGCAGATTCGCCGGCTTGATATCACGGTGCACGATGCCGCGCTCGTGGGCGTAGTGCAAGCCGTCGAGCAGTTGCATCATCACGCACAGCACCTGTGGCACCTCGAGCTTGCGCGGTGCCTGGACATAGTCGCGCAGGTTTCGTCCGGCGACGTACTCCATGACGATGTAGGCGAAGTCCTCGTCTTCGCCGAACTGGTAGATCGAAACGATGTTGCGGTGGGTCAGCCGCCCCGCCGCCTTGGCTTCCACACGAAAGCGCGCCGCCACGCTCATGTCGTCGCCCGACTCGAGCAGGCGGCGGTGGATCGTCTTGATTGCCACCGCGCGGTCGATCCCCGGATCGTGCGCCAGGTACACGATGCCCATCGCGCCCGAGCCGATCACCCCGCGGATCGGGTACGGACCGACATGGGTGGGCGACGACATATGGGTACGGACCTCAGGTGTCGATCATCTTGATGGCCTGATCGAGGCTGCGGCGCATGCGCGTGAACGAATGCGCCAGGGTCCCGATTTCGTCGCGGCTGTGCGTCGCGAACTCCGGCACATCGGGTTCGCCGAGGCTGACGCGGTTGGCCACCTTGGACAGCGCCGCCACCGGTCGGATCACGAGCAGGTAGAGCATCACATTCAATACGATGCCGATGGCCACGAAAATGCCGACGAGCGAAGCCATGAAGACCTTGAAAGTCTGTTCGGCACGCGCCAGCGGCACCGACATCGGCACCGAAACGACCTGCGCGCCGATTACCTCGTTCAAATGCCAGCCGAAACCGTTGGCCGAACCGTACTTGTCGATCACCGTGCGCGGCGCCGCCTCGACCGTGCTATGGCATGCCAGGCAGGCGGCGTTCGTGATGCGGATCGGGCGCGCGATGTAGAGCGCCCGCCCGGTACCCGACTCGCGCTCGCCAACGAACTCCTTCTGATCGGCCTGGGTGCGAAAACGATTCACGATGTCGGCTTCCCAGTCGACTGCCCGATCGCGCAGGTTGGTCGGATTCAGGGTCGCTTCCTTGTAGGTGTAGTCGGGAAAGGTCTTGGACAGTGTCGCCAGCACTTCCGTGGCGGAATAGGCTGGTACGGTCTGGGGCAGGAAGGTGTACTTCATCTGCGTTTCAAGCAACGGACGGATCTGGTCATTGGTATAGGCGCGTACCGCCATCGCCTTTTCCATGGTCAGGCGCGCATGGTTGAGCACTTCCTGCTTGGCGTTGCTTTGCAGCAGGTCATAGGAAATCTTGCCCGAGCCGGCCACACCTGCAACGAAGACAACCAGGAAGATCAGATTGAACTTGAATAGAAGGCTCATGAAATTCTCCAGTCCTGGTAGTAGTCGCTGGGTTGCGGCAGGACGCGGAACGGTTCACTGAGATGTGCCCCGCCCGGCGCTGGTGCCCGATGCTGCGGGTGCAGGTGCAGGTGCAGGTGCAGGTGCAGGTGCAGGTGCAGGTGCGGCGGCAGCAGCAGCGGCCGCAGCAGCAGCAGCAGCCGCCCGGTTGGCCCGTGCCGCCGCAGCCGCGGCCTCCCGAGCGCGGCGGCGCTCGGCCTCTTCGGCCAGCCGGCGCGCATAACCCTCGGGGTCGGCATAGCGCTCCCACTCAGGGTGCTGAGCCAGATCGGCCTTGGCGCCCGCACGGAAGTTCAGGTCGGCCGCGCGCGACTGCCACAGCGGCAGCAGCGGAAGCCGCAGCGCCGGTTCGGTGCGCAGCCAAGCGGCCACATCGGAGTACGTGACCTCGCCGCGCGCCTTGGGAGCGACGTTGCGCTTGGCGAACTGCTCACCGCGCGCTGGCAGCCGGTCGCGAAACTGGCGCGGCAGCTTGCTCAGGAACTCGGGCGTGGCGCGCGGCCCGACCGTCGGTGTGCTGCCTTCACGCCGCTGTGCGAAGTCGCCGCTGGCCAGTTGCGCAATCGTCTGCGTGCCATCGCGCGGCGTCAGCTTGGCGGTGCCAGTTTCGACAAACAGCTCGTACTGCGCGCCTTTGGTGTAGATGACGGTGGCGGCGGCTTGCGTCGCAACCTCGACGCTGGGGCTGACGTAGCCGAAGGCCCCGCTAGCGGTGGTCTTGAGCCAGCCCTCGAGCAGATAGAGCGACGGCGCCGTCAGCCCCTTGCCAACGCGAGGCCGCAGCATCAGCCGCGTCGATTCACCGATACCGACAAGGACGCCCCCGGGGAGTTCGATCTGGGCAAATGCGCCGGGTGCTGTCTCGATGATGTCCTGCTCATTCAGCCCCTTGCCAACGCGAGGCCGCAGCATCAGCCGCGTCGATTCACCGATACCGACAAGGACGCCCCCGGGGAGTTCGATCTGGGCAAATGCGCCGGGTGCTGTCTCGATGATGTCCTGCTCAT
>NZ_JBFUIU010000035.1:0-26392 GCF_056401695.1 Variovorax sp. P4_D9 | reverse complement strand
GCCTCGTGCAGCCCGGCGGGCCGCAGCCGCCAGCCCGGCCGCAGCGCGACCAGCGGCGCCGGTTGCGCGACGCTCTGGTGCTGTCGCAGTTCGCCGGTGCGCACGAAGCCCAGCCGTTCGTACAGGCCTCGTCCTTCCGCGGTGGCATGCAACAAGACCGTGTGGTCGTCCAGGCCATCGAGCAGCGCGCTCATCAGCCGGTGGCCGATGCGGCGGCCCCGGCAGGCCGGCGTCACGATCACGAGGCCGATGGTGGCGTGGCGATCGCCCCAACGCCAGCGCAGCCCGGTGGCGATGATCTCGCCGTCGCGCTCGGCGACGATACCTTCGGCGTGCGCGAAAACCTGCGACCAGTCCGCCGGGCGGTGCGGCCAGCGCAGCTCGGCCGACAACGCATGTGCGAATGGAAGGTCGGCCGGCGTCATCGGTCTCAGCGCCACGCCATCCACGGCGGGGGTATTCAGGGTGTGATCGGGCATTGGGAAAGTCTCTTTCGCGAAGGGAACGGCGCGTCGATCTTGGACGACATCGCAGCGAGACACCAGACCGAAATCGACCTTCTTCGCAACTTGCAAGCATCGGCTGCCAGGGGTCCGGATTTTGCAATTCGCTGCGGCAGGGCACCTGCTTACGCACACAAATGCTGCGACATCCTGCCTAGGATCGATCGCCACTCTTTCGGCACCACAGCAACCCTACCGACATGCAAGTTTTCGACCCCCAACAGATCCACGTGCCCTCGGGCCATTTCATCGGAGGGCGCCTCGTGCCCGAGGCGGGCCGCATCGTCGTGAAACGGCCTTCCGACGCGCAACCGCATGCCGAAATTCCGCTGGGCGATGCGGGGACGGTGGACGCCGCCGTGCGCAACGCATGGACCGCCTGGCGCCACAGCGACTGGGCACGCCGCGCACCGCGCGATCGCGCCCGCGTCATGCGCCGCTGGGCCGATCTGATCGAGGCCTCCGCGGCGGAGTTGGGCCCGTTGGAAGCCGTGTGTTCCACGCGCCCCGTGCGCGATGCCATGGCCTGGGACATCCCGTTCACGGCGGAGGGCATACGCTTCTTTGCCGAGTATGCAGACAAGCTCGGCGGCGAGGTCGCCGCAACGCGCCACGACCACCTGGGTATGGTCGTGGCCGAGCCCTATGGCGTCGTCGGCGCGATCACGCCTTGGAATTTCCCGCTGGTCATGATCTCCTGGAAGGTCGGCGCCGCGCTGGCCGCAGGCAATGCAGTGGTGCTCAAGCCTTCCGAGCTGACGCCCTACTCCGCGCTGCGGCTGGCCGAACTGGCCATTGAGGCCGGGGTGCCACCGGGGCTCTTCAACATCGTGCAGGGCGATGGCCACACCACCGGCGACGCGCTCTCGCGGCATCCGCTGATCTCGAAAATGACTTTCACCGGCTCCACGCGCACCGGAGCCGCGATCATGTCCGCCTGTGCCTCGCACGGCCCCAAGCCGGTGACGCTGGAGCTGGGGGGCAAGAGCCCGCAACTGGTGTTCGACGATGCGCCCGACGTGGACCGCCTGGCCGGCATGATCGCCGGCGCGATCACCGGCAACGCGGGCCAGGTCTGCGTGGCCGGTTCGCGGCTGATCGTGCAGCGCGGCATCGCCGATGCGCTGGTCGAACGCATCGCTGCGCGCTTTGCAGCCATGCGCCCCGGTGCGACGTGGGACGACGCCGCCACGCTGCCACCCGTCATCTCGGCGTCGCAGGCGGGGCGCATCCGCGACGTCGTCGATCGTGCGCGCGCCGCCGGCGGCCGAATCCGCAGCGGCGGCAGCCTGTACGACGCCGGCCCCGGCGGCGCCTACTTCCAGCCGACATTGATCGAGGATGTGGATGCGGCCAATCCGGCCGTGCAGGAGGAGATCTTCGGCCCGGTGCTCACGGTCCAGACCTTCGGCGACGAAGAGGAAGGCCTGGCGCTCGCCGCCCACGAGCAGTACGGCCTCGCGGCCGGCGTGCACACCGCGGACATCGGCCGCGCGCTGCGCGCGATGCGCGGCATCTCGGCCGGCACCGTCTGGATCAACCGCTACGGGCGCAGCGCCGACTTCGTCATCCCCACCGGCGGCTACCACCAGTCGGGCATCGGCAAGGACCTGGGGCGCCAGGCGGTCGAGGCCAACCTGCGCTTCAAAAGCGTGCTGATCGACTTCGCGGCGACGCACTGAGGTGCATGGCCCGCACGCATCGAGGGCAGACCGCATGGCATGCCGCCGCACCCCCCGCAAACCGCAGCTTTGGTGCGGCAAGGGCCGCATTTCCCTACATCCCTGGTGCGACTGCGTGCTGCAATCACTTCGTAATGAGTTTGTCGCAATTGCCGCATGAGGCAGGCGGCCCGCCCCGGTCGGCGACCGGTTTGACACAGGATCAGTGACCATGACCTTCCGTCCCAAGTACGTGACCTTCGACTGCTACGGCACCCTCACGCGCTTCCGCATGGGCGAAATGACCCGCGACATCTTTGCCGACCGCGTGCCGGCCGAGCGCATGGAGCAGTTCATCGCCGACTTTTCAGCTTACCGCTTCGACGAGGTGCTGGGCGACTGGCAGCCCTACGAGGTCGTCCTGAAGAACGCGATACGGCGCCTCTGCAAGCAGTGGAAGCTGCAGTACCTCGACAGCGACGCCCAGAAGTACTACGACGCCGTGCCCACGTGGGGGCCCCATGACGACGTGCCTGTTGGCCTGGCCAAGGTCGCGAAGGAAATTCCGCTGGTGATCCTGTCGAACGCGTCGGACGACCAGATCCAGAAGAACGTGGCGATGCTCGGCGCGCCCTTCCACCGCGTCTACACCGCGCAGCAGGCACAGGCCTACAAGCCGCGCCTGAAGGCCTTCGAGTACATGCTCGACTCGCTCGGCTGCAACCCCGAGGACGTGCTGCACGTGTCGTCCAGCCTGCGCTACGACCTGATGTCCGCGGACGACATGGGCATCGTCGACAAGGTCTTCGTCAACCGCGGCCACGGCCCGGGCAACCCGGCCTACCGCTACGTCGAGATCGCCGACATCGGCGGCCTGCCCGGCGTCGTCGGCCTCTGATTCCCTTCACTCGCCCCGCCCGTCCCAAGCCATGAAGCTCGACTCCTACTGGACCGATTCGGCGCCCGCCTTCGTCCCCGAGCGGCACGCACTGCCGGCGCAGGTCGATGTCGCGATCGTGGGCGGCGGCTTCACCGGCCTGTCGGCGGCCCTGGCACTGGCTCGGCGCGGCGCCCGCATCGTCGTGCTCGAAGCCGGCGAACGTGTGGCGGCCGAGGCCTCTGGCCGCAATGGCGGGCACGTCAACAACGGGCTCGCGGTCGACTACGCCGACGTTGCTGCCAAGGCCGGCGTCGAGCGCGCCCGTGCCTGGTATCGCGCCTACGATGATGCGGTCGACACGGTCGCGCGGCTGGTGCGCGACGAAGGCATCGAGTGCGACTTCCTGCGGCACGGCAAGCTCAAGCTCGCCACGCGGGCGAACCAGATGGCCACGCTCGAACGCAGCGCGCAGCGCCTGATCGACGATGGCGTGGATACCGACGTGGAGATCCTCGACGCGGCAAGCGTGCGCGCCGAGGTTCAGAGCGATCGATTCCATGGCGGCCTTTTGTACAAGCGCAGCGGCCAGATGCACATGGGCCGCTTCGCCCAGGGCCTGGCCGCGGCAGCGCAGCGCAATGGCGCGCAGATCCACACCGGCACCGGCGTGTGCAGCATCGAACGCCTGGGCCAGGGCCACGCGCACAAGCTGCACACCGAACGCGGCACCGTCACCGCGCAGCAGGTGCTGCTGGCGACGGGCGCGACGCGCCACGGCGGCTACGGCAGCTTCGGCTGGCTGCGCCGACGCATCGTGCCGATCGGCAGCTTCATCGTGGTCACCGAGCCCCTCGGCGCCGAACGCGCGAACGCCCTGCTCGCGGCCCGGCGCACCTATGTGACGGTTGCCAACATCCACCATTACTTTCGCCTCACTGCCGACCACCGGCTGGTCTTCGGCGGGCGCGCACGCTTCGCAGTCTCCAGCCCGCAGATGGATGCCGCGAGCGGCGAGATCCTGCGCGCGGGCCTGGCCCAGACCTTTCCGCAGCTCGGCGCCGTGCGGCTCGACTACTGCTGGGGCGGCCTGGTCGACATGACTCAGGACCGCCTGCCCCACGCCGGCGAGCGCGAAGGCCCGTACTACGCGATGGGCTACAGCGGTCACGGCACGCAGATGTCGGTTCACATGGGCGAGCGCATGGCCGCCGTGATGGGCGGCGATGCGAGCGCCAATCCCTGGCAGGGCCGCGACTGGCCCGCCATTCCCGGCCACTTCGGCCCGCCGTGGTTCCTGCCAGCGGTGGGCCTCTACTACACGCTCAAGGACAGGATGGCCACCTGACCATCCCCTCGAGATCGCGTTCGTTCCGTGTTCCTCAAACCTTTGCCATCGACCCACCAGGAGTACCCCACCATGAGCGACAGCAGCAACAAGAGGTTCGAAAACCTCGTCGGTCCCGGCGAAAGCCTTCGTGTGATGGAGTCGCTCAAGCGCGGCGCCTCGCGGCGCGACATCCTGACGATGCTGATGGCCGGCGGCATGCAGGCCACGCTCGCCGGAGGCCTGGCGGGCATGGCGATGACCGCCCATGCGCAAACGCCCCGACGCGGCGGCCGCATCCGGGTGGCCGGCGCGACCGCCGCCGCGACCGACACGCTCGATCCGGCCAAGCAGTCGAACCAGACCGACTACTCGCGTTGCAACATGATCTACAACGGCCTTACCGCGCTGGACGGAAGCCTGACGCCGCAACCCGCGCTGGCCGAGTCGTTCACCACCAAGGATGCGAAGACTTGGGTCTTCACGTTGCGCAAGGGCGTGGTGTTCCACGACGGCAAGGCGCTCGCGCCGGCCGACGTCGTCTTCTCGGTGCTGCGTCACAAGGACCCGGCCACGGCGTCGAAGGCCAAGGTGCTCGCCGACCAGATCGAGAGCGCCAAGACCACCGGCCCCAACGAAGTGACCTTCGTGCTGAGCGCGCCGAACGCCGACCTGCCGGTGATCCTGGGCACCTTCCACTTCCACATCGTCAAGGAAGGCACCACCGACTTCAACGCCGGCATCGGCACCGGGCCTTACAAGCTCAAGGAATTCAAGCCCGGCGTACGCTCGCTGGTGGTGCGCAACGACGCCTACTGGAAGCCCGGCAAGCCCTACCTCGACGAGATCGARTTCGTSGGCATCGGCGACGAGAGCGCGCGCGTCAACGCRCTGCTKTCCGGYGGCATGGACCTGGTGGGCTCGGTCAATCCGCGCTCGGTCGAGCGSGTGAAGGSSACGCCSGGCTATGCGATCTTCACGACGCAGTCGGGCCAGTAYTCCGACCTGGTGATGCGCAAGGACRTGGGCCCMGGCGCCAACCCGGACTTCGTGCTGGCGATGAAGCACCTGTTCGACCGCGAGCAGATGAAGAAGACCATCGCGCTSGACTACGCGGTGSTCGSCAACGACCAGCCCATCGAYCCGACCAACCGCTTCTACTTCGCMGGCCTGCCSCAGCGSCCCTTCGACCTCGACAAGGCGAAGTTCCATCTGCAGAAGTCCGGCGTCACCGGCAAGGTGCCGGTGGTGGCATCGCCGGCAGCGCTCTACTCGGTSGAGATCGCGCTGATGCTGCAGCAGACCGCCCAGCGCGCCGGGCTGGAAATCGACATCAAGCGCATGCCGGCCGACGGCTACTGGTCGAATCACTGGCTCAACAGCCCGGTCGGCTTCGGCAACGTGAACCCGCGCCCGAGCGCCGACGTGCTGCTGACCCAATTCTTCCAGTCGGGTGCGGCCTGGAACGAGTCGCGCTGGAAGAGCGAGAAGTTCGACCAGTTGCTGCTGGCCTCGCGCGCCGAAACCGACCTGGCCAAGCGCAAGCAGATGTACGCCGACATGCAGACGATGATTCACCAGGAGGCCGGCATCGGCATTCCGCTGTTCCTCGCGAGCATCGACGGCCATACGTCCAAGCTCAAGGGCCTGACGCCGATTCCGCTAGGCGGCCTGATGGGCTACGCGTTCGCTGAGAACGTGTGGCTCGAGGCCTGATCCACACACGCCGGACCGCATTGGAAGACCTCTCATGAACCCCGTGATCCTCAAGCTCCTCGGCCAGCGGATCGCGCTGGCGCTGTTGTCGCTGCTGGCGGTGTCGGTGATCGTGTTCTCGATCACCGCGGTGCTGCCCGGCGATGCCGCGCAGGAGCAGCTGGGCCAGGACGCCACGCCCGAGGCCGTCGCCGCGCTGCGCGCGCAGATGGGCCTGGACGTGCCGGCGCCCGAGCGCTACCTGCATTGGCTGCTCGGCATGGTGAAGGGCGACCTCGGCCGCTCGGCCACGACGCAGATGCCGGTGGCCGAGCTGGTGGCCAGCCGCCTGCCCAACTCGCTGCTGCTCGCGGCGGTGACGGCGCTGTTTTCGGTGCCCATCGCGCTGGCGCTCGGCATCGCCTCGGCGGTGTACCGCGGCTCCTGGTTCGATCGCGCTGCCTCGACCTCGGCCGTGGCGGTGGTCTCGGTGCCGGAGTTCCTGGTCGCGACGCTGGCGGTTCTTGTGTTTGCGGTCAAGCTGCGCTGGCTGCCGGCGCTTTCCTTCGTCAATGACATCGAGTCGCTGGGCCAGTTGCTGCGCGCGTTTGCCATGCCGGTGCTGGTGCTGTGCTGCGTGATCGTCGCGCAGATGATGCGCATGACGCGCGCCGCGGTAATCGACCAGCTCGAGGCGCCCTACATCGAGATGGTGCGGCTCAAGGGCGCTTCGCCGATGCGCATGGTGCTGGCACATGCGCTGCCCAATGCTGTGGGCCCGATCGCCAACGCGGTGGCACTGAGCCTGTCGTACCTGCTCGGCGGCGTGATCATTGTCGAGACCATCTTCAACTACCCGGGCATCGCCAAGCTGATGGTCGACGGCGTCTCGCAGCGTGACATGCCGCTGGTGCAGACCTGCGCCATGATCTTCTGCTGCGCCTACTTGATCCTGGTGACGACAGCCGATATCTGCGGCATCGTCGCCAACCCGCGGCTGCGCCACCGTTGAACAAGAGGCAGCCAAATGGAATCATCGACCTCTACATCGGCCGTGAGCGCAACAACCTCCGTTTCGACCCCGCTCCCCGAGCGGCACCGCGGGCGGCTGCGCTGGCTCGCCCGCTTCGGCCCGTCCGGCCTGCTCGGACTCGCGGTTCTGCTGTTCTGGCTGCTCGCGGCGCTGATCGGACCCTGGCTCCTTTCGCACAGCACGGGTGCCATGGGCAGCAACAACGTCTTCGCTCCCGTCAGTGCGGCGCACTGGATGGGCACCGACTACCTCGGCCGCGACATGCTGGCGCGCGTCATCGAGGGCGCGCGCTACACGGTCGGTGTCGCGCTGCTCGCCACGCTCCTGGCCAGCGGCACCGGCACCACGCTGGCGCTGCTGGCCGCCGCCAGCGGCCGCTGGATCGACGCGGTGCTGAGCCGCGGCCTGGACACGCTGACCGCGATCCCGAGCAAGATGTTCGCGCTCATTATGGTGGCAGGCTTCGGCTCCTCGGTGCCGATGCTGGTGGGGACCGCCGCCATCATCTATGTGCCGGGCGCCTACCGCATCGCGCGCTCGCTGGCCGTCAACATCAATGCGCTCGACTACGTGACCGTGGCGCGCACGCGCGGCGAAGGCACGCTCTACATCATGCTGCGCGAGATCCTGCCCAACATCGTCGGACCGATGCTGGCGGACCTAGGCCTGCGCTTCGTCTACGTCGTGCTGCTGCTGGCGAGCCTGAGCTTTCTCGGCCTGGGCATTCAGCCGCCGGCGGCCGACTGGGGCTCGCTGGTGCGCGAAAACATCGGCGCGCTGGCCATGGGCGGCGCCTCGGTGATCGTGCCGGCGCTGGCGATCGCGAGCCTGACCATCGCGGTCAACCTGGTCATCGACAACCTTCCGGGCCGTTCGGCACGAGAAAGAGGAGCACGCTGATGGGCGCACCCGTGACCGTGAAGAACCTGAGCATCACGGCTGGCAACAGCACGCTGGTCGATGCCTTGAGCTTTTCCATCCAGCCCGGAGAGGTGCTGGCGCTGATCGGCGAGTCGGGCTCTGGCAAGACCACCACCGCGCTGGCGCTGATGGGCTATGCGCGCCACGGCTGCCGCATCTCGGCGGGCCGGGTGCAGATCGGCGACACCGACGTGCTGTCGCTGGATGCGGCGCAGCAGCGCGCACTGCGCGGTCGCACGGTCGCCTACATCGCGCAGAGCGCAGCCGCCTCCTTCAATCCCTCGCGCACGATCATGGACCAAGTGATCGAACCGACCGTCATCCACGGCCTCTGCAAGCGGGCCGAGGCCGAGGCGAAGGCAGTGCAGCTGTTCCGCGAACTGGCGCTGCCCGATCCGGAAACCATCGGCGCACGCTATCCGCACCAGGTTTCGGGCGGCCAGTTGCAGCGGCTGATGGCGGCGATGGCACTGATCGGCGATCCCGAGCTCGTGATCCTCGACGAGCCGACCACCGCGCTCGACGTGACGACGCAGATCGAAGTGCTGCGCGCCTTCCGCCGCGTGGTGCGCGAACGCCGCGCCACCGCGGTGTACGTGAGCCACGACCTGGCCGTGGTGGCTCAGATGGCCGACCACATCCTGGTGCTGCGCAACGGGAAGATGCACGAGGTCAATGCGACCGGACAGATCCTTTCTGCCCCGGTCGACGCCTACACCAAATGCCTGTTGGCCGCCGCGCGGCCGGCAACGCGCGCCTCCGGCCAGAGTTCGGGCGATAGCGAACTGCTGCTCGAGGTGCGGGAGCTCTCTGCCGGCTACGGCCCCGTCGACGCGCACGGCCGTCCGGCCAAGCTGATCCTCGAGGACATCAATCTCAAACTCTATCGCGGCCAGGCGATCGGAGTGATCGGCGAGTCGGGTTCCGGAAAAACCACGCTGGCGCGCGCCGTCGCCGGCTTGCTGGCGCCTTGCCAGGGCAGCATCTTGTTCAACAACCATGAACTGAAGCCGTCGCTGGCGCAGCGCGACAAGGAACAGCTGCGCCGGGTTCAGATCGTGTTCCAGATGGCCGACACGGCGCTTAACCCCTCGCAGACGATCGAGCGCATCCTGGCGCGGCCGCTGAAGTTCTACACGGGCTTACGCGGCGAGCCGTTGCAGCGGCGCATCCGCGAGCTGCTGGAGTTGGTGAAGCTGCCGCAGACCGTGGCCGGCCGTCTGCCGAACGGCCTTTCGGGCGGGCAGAAGCAACGCGTCAACCTGGCGCGCGCGCTCGCGGCCGAGCCCGACCTGATCCTGTGCGACGAGGTGACCTCGGCCTTGGACACCGTGGTCGCCGCGGCGGTGCTCGACCTGATTGCCGAGCTGCGGCGCGAGCTCGGCGTGTCCTACTTGTTCATTAGCCACGACCTGCATACGGTGCGCGCGGTCTGCGACGAGATCGTCGTGATGCAGCACGGCCGCAAGCTCGCGCAGGTGGCGCGCGCCGACTACGAGCGTGGGCCGCACCACCCCTATTACGAACTGCTGGCCCGCTCGGTGCCCGAATTGCGCCAAGGCTGGCTGGACGACATGGACCGCAAGACGGCGCTCGYAACATGAAAGACACAGACATGACTCCCACCTTCCGAATCGCACTGATCGCCGGCGACGGCATCGGCAAGGAAGTGATGCCCGAGGGCCTGCGCGTGGTGCAAGCCGCTGCGACGCGCTTCGGCTTCGAGCTCGACTGTCGCACCATCGACTGGGCCAGTTGCGACTACTACGTTGCGCACGGCCAGATGATGCCGGACGACTGGAAGGCGCAGCTCAAGGGCGTCGACGCGCTGTACTTCGGCGCCGTCGGCTGGCCKGCGACCGTGCCCGACCATGTCTCGCTGTGGGGATCGCTCCTGAAGTTCCGCCGCGARTTCGACCAGTACATCAACCTGCGCCCGGTGCGCCTGTTCGAAGGCGTGCCCTGCCCGCTGGCCGGCCGCCAACCCGGCGACATCGACTATCTCGTGGTGCGCGAGAACACCGAGGGCGAATACACCTCGCTCGGYGGCGTRATGTACGAAGGCACCGAGCGCGAGATCGTGATCCAGGAATCGGTGTTCTCGCGCCACGGCACCGACCGCGTGCTGAGGTACGCCTACGAACTCGCCCAGGCGCGGCAGAGAAAWCACCTGACRGTTGCCACCAAGAGCAACGGCATCGCGATCAGCATGCCCTGGTGGGACGGGCGCGCCGACGCGATCGGCCGCGACTATCCCGAGGTGCAGGTCGACAAGCAGCACATCGACATTCTGTCGGCGCGCTTCGTGCTGCAGCCCACGCGCTTCGACGTGGTGGTAGCGAGCAAYCTGTTCGGCGACATCCTCTCCGACCTCGGCCCCGCRACCACCGGCACCRTCGGCCTCGCGCCCTCAGCCAATCTCAACCCGGACCGCAAGTTCCCRTCGCTGTTCGAGCCCGTGCACGGCTCGGCGCCGGACATCTACGGCCAGAACATCGCCAACCCCATCGCCATGATCTGGTCGGGCGCGCTGATGCTGGACTTCCTGACCCAGGGCCAGGGCGCAGGGCGCGCCGCGCACGACGCGATCCTCGACGCGATCGAGACGGTGCTGCGCGAGGGCCCGCGCACGCGCGACCTCGGTGGGTGCGCGTCCACCACCGAGTTGGGCATCGCCATCGCCGAGCGCGTCTCCGCGTCTTGATTCCCTCATTGCGAGTTCAACCGAAGCCGCTTCAACCATGACACTGACCCTCCAACGCCAGGATCTGATGCCCGGCACCCACCTCATCGGCGGCAAATGGCAAGAGGCAAGCGATGCCCGCCGCCTTGACGTGACCGACCCCGCCACCGACGGCGTCTTCGCGAGCGTTCCCGACGGCACGGCCGCCGATGCGCGCGCCGCGGTCGATGCCGCGCATGCCGCCTTCCGCGCCTGGCGCGCCGTGCCCGCGAAGCAGCGCGCACAGGTCCTCAAGCGCTGGAACGACCTCATACTCGAACACCAGGAAGACCTGGGCCGCCTCGTCTCGCGCGAGCAGGGCAAGCCGCTGGCCGAGGGGCGCGGCGAGGTGGCCTATGCGGCCAGCTACGTCGAGTGGTTCGCCGAGGAAGCCACGCGCGCCAACGGCGACGTGATCCCCGCGCCGGTGAGCGGCCGCCGCATGCTCGCGCTGAAGGAGCCCGTGGGCGTGGTCGCGGCAATCACGCCGTGGAACTTTCCGGCCGCCATGATCGCCCGCAAGATCGCGCCGGCGCTCGCGGCCGGCTGCACGGTGGTGTGCAAGCCGGCCGAAGACACGCCGCTCACCTCGCTCGCGCTCGTCAAGCTGGCCCAGGAGGCCGGCGTGCCGCCCGGCGTGCTGAACATCGTCACCGCCTCGCGCGAACGCACGCCCGAGGTGGTGAACGCGTGGCTGGCCGACGCGCGCGTGCGCAAGATCAGCTTCACGGGTTCGACGCCCGTGGGCAAGCATCTCGCACGCGCCTCGGCCGACACGCTGAAGAAGCTGTCGCTCGAGCTCGGCGGCAATGCGCCCTTCATCGTGTTCGAGGACGCCGACATCAACGCCGCGGTCGAAGGCCTGATGGCGGCCAAGTTTCGCAACGGCGGCCAGACCTGCGTGTGCCCGAACCGCGTGTTCGTCCAGGCCCGGGTGCATGACACCTTCGTCGACAAGCTGGCGGCGCGTGTCGGCGCGCTGAAGGTCGGCCCGGCCACCGAGCCCGACTCGCAGATCGGCCCGATGATCAACGCGCGGGCGGTCGACAAGATCGAACGCCATGTGCGCGATGCAGTCGCAAAGGGCGCGCAGGTCGTCGTCGGCGGCAAGCGCCTGCGCTCTGCGCGCTGCGTCGGCCCCAACTACTTTGCGCCGACCGTGCTCGTGAACGCCGACGCCAGCATGGAATGCAGCTGCGAAGAGACCTTCGGGCCGGTGGTGCCGGTCACGCGCTTCGACAGCGAGGCCGAGGTGATCGCCGCCGCTAACGAAACTCCCTTCGGGCTCGCGGCGTACTTCTATTCGACCGACGTGCGCCGAATCTGGCGCGTGGCCGAGGCGCTGGAGTCGGGCATCGTCGGGATTAACGAGGGCGCCCTGGCCGCCGAGGCGGCGCCCTTCGGCGGCGTGAAGGAGTCGGGCTATGGCCGCGAGGGATCGGTGCATGGCCTGGACGACTTCATGCACATCAAGTACCTCTGCCAGGGGCAACTCTAGCTGCGGTGCCGTCCGGCGCAACCGCAGGCAGTTCCAACGAAATTTTGGACCTTTGCCGGGCTTGCGCGCCGTCGTGGGTAAAGGCGCGCGCCCGCCGCTGAATCGGTGGAAGCCTCTGGGGCAGCGGTTCCAGCCCTCCGGCGGCAAGCCGCCGCCATTTATGAACCAGGTTCGCGTTGAGTCCGTGGGCCATGGCACGCTGGCCACTGAGGCTGCAGGCCTGGCGCATTCGGCGAGAACTTGCGCTTTCAGCGCAGCGTCATGGCGCCGCCGGGAGGAGTGCTTGGCGTCTTAGATAGTGTCTACCTATAAGAGTTGGTGGGCACCATGCTGGCGCGTCAGCGGTGCTGATTCAAGACGGGTTCACCGGACGCATACTCTGTGGCTGCCTGTGAGGTAGGCCGGGAACCGGCCCGATTTGTCGGCACGATCGCTCCCGATTTGCGCGTGCTGCTCAAGCTGCTGGCCAAGGCCGGCGATCGGGCGCAGGTCAGCGTCGTCTACGAAGCCGGCCCCATCGGCTACGGGCTGTACCGGGAGCTGTGCCAGCGCGGCTACCGATGCGAGATCGTGGCGCCATCGCTGATTCCGCGTCGCCCCGGCGATCGGGGCAAGAACGACCGGCGCGATTGCGCCCGGCTGTCGGGCCACGCCAGCGCGGTGACCTCGCTGGCCAAGTTCGGATCGGCGGCCGAGGAGACCCGATCTATGACGCCGGTGTACAACTGGTCAAGCCGCCGAGAATTACGTTCCTGGTAGGCTACTTCGTCAATGCCGGTTTCCGGCGCGAGCTGCGACGGGTGCTCAACCGGGGTGAAGCGGTCAACGCGCTCAAGCGCGCGATCTATACCGGCCGCGTCACGCCGGCGCAGGCGTGCCGAAGAGATGCGGGCCGTGGCCGATGCCCTGAGCCTTTTGGCCAACATCGTGATGGCCTGGAACACGGCGCAGATGCAGACGGTGCTGGACCGGTGGGCCAACCGGCGCCAGATCGTGCCGCCGGAGCTGACCGGGCGCATCGCGCCCACGCGGCTGGAAGGCATCAACCTGCGGGGCGTCTTCCGTTTCCCTGTTGAGCGCTATGCGGCGCAACTCCTCGTCCCAAACTGCAGGCAAAACAAGGGCCAGTGGCTGAAATCGACCTCCGAATGGCGCGCTTTGGAGTGGCAAGCGAGGGGTAACAGAATCTCGTGCAGCGACAAGGACTTGCGAGGGCCACACAGCGCGAAACCCGCGCCAATGCTCATCGGTCGAAGCGTCACTTTCCGCACTCAAAACAGATCGACCCTTCATAGAGGAGGTTCTGCAGCGAATTGCATGTGGGTCTCCGACCGTGCGGCGGCGGAATATCGTGAAAGCTCCGGCTGCAGCCGACTGCTCGACGGGACCAGGCCGAGGCGGTGCGCCGTCAGCACCGCGTCGGTACGGCGATCGCTTATGGCTCGCTTCAGGTTTGCACTTGGCACGAGGCGTGCACGCTGGGCCACCCGTAGTCGCGGCCCCTCAGTGCGCGGGCAAGAAGATAGTTGATCCGCGCGCGCTCGCTCAGGCTGTCCATTTGCACCGAGCCGCTGGCGTCGCAGGGAAATGACAGGGCGCGGCGCGTGCCGCTGAGCGAGGGAAAGCGCAGCTCGAAGGCGGACTGTGCAGCGGATGAGCTGGGGGCGGCGTGCATGGCGGTGTCCACGTGGTTCATTTCGATGGAGCAGTTCCAGGAAGCATGGTCGTGCGCCTCACTCAGGATCGCGTCCGCCCAGGGCGGTCTCGATGCATGCGAGGAGGTCTACCACACTGAAGGGCTTTGCGAGAAAGCAGATCACCTCCGCTTCAAGGCGCGCGCGCGCCTGTTCGTCGGGGTAGGCGGTGATGAGGACCGTAGGAATCGGGGTGCCGGCGGCGGCCCGGCGGCGGTGCAGCTCGAGCCCGGTCATCGCATGCGCATGTCGGCGATGAGGCATCGGATGGTGCACGTGCCCTTCGATTGCAGGAAGCTCTCGGCCGAGTCGAAGGCGGCGGCGGACAAGCCGGCGGAGCCGAGCAGATCCTTCGTGGTGTCTCGGACCGATGCATCGTCGTCCACGATCGCTACGGTCGGGTTGGTGCGCACGTGTATCTCCTTGCGGGTCTTCTTGAGCCTTGACGCAAGACTAGGCTGATTGCGCGCGCAAGACCATTGCACGTGCGTCACGCGCGCTACGACTTTGGTTTAGGCGCCTAAGGCCCCGGGTTGGAGAGGCCGAGCGTGTCCGCGATGCGCACGAGCTGCACCAGGGACTTCGTCTGCATCTTGCGCATGATCTGCCCGCGGTGGACCTTGACGGTGGCCTCGCTGATGCCCAGCTCGGCCGCGATCTGCTTGTTCACGCGCCCGGCGCTCACCAGCGCCATGACTTCGCGCTCGCGCTGGGTGAGCGCGGCGAAGCGTTGCCGGAGCTCTGCGACGAGCGCCGTCTCGCGACGCTGCGCGCGGTGCCGCTCGACCGCAGCATCGATCGCATCGAGGAGCTCCTGGTCGCGGAAGGGCTTGSYCAGGAASTCGACKGCGCCGGCCTTCATRSCGCGCACSGTCATCGGAATGTCGCCGTGCCCGGTGATGAAGATCACGGGCAGATCGACGCCCGCTCGAGGGAGTTCTTGCTGAAAGCTCAATCCGCTTGCGCCGGGCAGCCGCACGTCGAGCACCAGGCAGCCGGGCGCGTCCGGGCGCTGCGCCTGCATGAAGTCATGCGTCGAGGCGAAAAGGCGCACGTCCATGCCGACTGAGGCGAGGAGATCCTGAAGCGCCTCGCGCATGGCCAGGTCGTCGTCGACCACGAAGACAACGGGCCGCTCGGTTGCCACTACGGCCCCCGTTCCCCGACCGGCAGCGAAAACCGGAACACGGCGCCGTGGGGCAGGTTCGGCGCGGTCCAGAGCTGGCCGCCGTGGGCCTCGATGATCGACCGGCTGATCGAAAGCCCCATGCCGATGCCCTGCGCCTTGGAGGTATGGAAGGGCTCGAAGAGCTTATCCGCGATCTCGGGCGCGATGCCGGGGCCCGAGTCGCGCACCTCGATGCACACGCCGTCCTGCGCTTCGCTCGCGCCGATGACCAGCTGCCGCGGGCGATTGCCGGGCGCGCTCATGGCCTCGATGGCGTTGACGATGAGATTGAGGATCACCTGCTGGAGCTGCACCCCGTCACCCCACACGGGCGGCAGGCCGTCGGAAAGCGACTTCTCGAGCGCAATGTCGTTGCGGCGCATCTGGTCGCGCGTGAGCGCAATCACGTCCAGGATGATCTGGTTGACATCGACGCGGTCCCGCCGTGGCGGCTGACGCATGACCAGTGCGCGGATGCGGTCGATGACTTCGCCCGCGCGCTTGCCGTCCCTGGCAATGCGTTCGAGCGAGCGCCGTGCCTTTTCAAGCTCGGGCGGCTGGGCCGCGAGCCAGCGCGCGCAGGACCCCGCGCTCGCGACCATGGCCCCAAGCGGCTGGTTGACCTCGTGCGCGATCGAGGCCGCGAGCACGCCGAGCGTGGTCACGCGGTTTACTCGCGCAAGCGCCGCCTGCGCCTCGCGCAGGGCTTCCGACGCGAGGACGTGGTCAGTGAGATCGCGCGTGATTACAAGCGCAGCCTCCAGGCGCTCCGAGCCGAGCCGCAGCGGCGAGTAGGACACCGACAGGTAGACGCGCCCCAGTTCGGTCGTGAACCAGTCTGCGAACGTGAACTGCTCTCCGGCGAGACAGCGGTCGATATTTGGCTTCACGTTGCGCTCGAAGAAGTCGGTCCCGAGGAGATCGGCGACATGCATGCCGACGATCTTCTCGGCCGGCATCCTCCAATTGCGCCCGTACACCGCATTGACCCTTTGATAGCGGTAATCCCGGCCGATCACGGCCACGCCATCGGAGGCGCTCTCGAACACCTGCCGCGTCAAGTACTCGGCCCGCTTGCGCTCGGTGATGTCCATGATGCTCACGAGCGTGCTGCCGAACTTGGCCGGCTGAGGCGGGAATGCCATCGTGAAGAGAACGGACAACGTGGCTCCCTTCAACGTACCGAGCACCGTCTCGGCCGCAAAGGAAGTCCGACCCTCCGCCAAGGCGCAAAGCTCTTCCGCGAACACCTGCACGCTCTCTGGCAGGAATACCTTGTGGATTGACCGCAAAAACTCTTCCTTACTCCGCGCCCCGAACAGCTCGATGGTTGCGTCATTGACGTCGAGCACCTTCACCAGGGCAAGGGCCTGACGGACGAACTCGGGATGAGTGGCCAGGTGCCGGCGCAAGTCGCGCACGCCCTGCGCCTTGAGTTCGTCGATGGCAGCCTCGACCGCGGACAAGTCCTCTTCCCAGATCGAAACGCTCGCGCCCTGGAAAATGTGCCGGTATCGGCTTTCGCTTTCGCGCAGCTCCTCTTCCGCATGCCTGAGCTCCGTCATGTCCTGCACGATGCCGAAGAAGCGCCGAGGCCGGCCGGAGGGATCGCGCGCCACGTCGGCGCTGTTGCGGACCACGCGCACCTCGCCGTCCGGGCGCACCACCCGGTACTCCATGTCGAAGCGCGGACCGCCCTGCACGCCGGCCTCATTGGCCTGCTCCACCCTTTCACGGTCGTCCGGATGGACGAGGTCCAGCAACCGGCCTTCCAATTGCCCGGACTCGGGCCACTGCAGGCCGTGGATGCGGAAGGCTTCTTCCGAAGCGGTCATGCGACCGCTGTTCAGGTCGGCTTCCCAATGACCGAGATGCGCCATGCGCTGCGCCTCTTCGAGCTTGCGCTCGCTTTCGCGCAGGCTGCGGAAGATGAGAAGACTGGTGAGCGCGTCGGCAAGCCGATGTCCGATCTCCTCGAACAACCGCTTTTCCTGCGCCGTCCAGGCGCGCGCGCGCGAGCACTGGTGCAGCCCGAAGAGGTAAGGTTGATCGGCCTTGGGGTACAGCGCCATGGCGAGCACAGATCTGATGCTGAAACTCTCCGCGAGCTGCGCCGGCACCTGGAACTCGCAGCCAGGACCGAATGACACGGCTCCGTTCGCAGCGCGCGCTGTCCGTAACACCGTGGCGACATCCGGATCGAGGGGCAGCTCGGCGCCCAGGCTGAACGCGCCGGGAAACTCAGGCCGAGTCTGTTCCATGACTGCGCGCCAGCAGTCAGCCTCCGGATCGCACGGATAGGTGAGCCATGCCCGGTCGCAAGCAAAGATGTCGAGGACTGCATCGAGCACATCGCTCATCATCTTCTCGAGGTCGTTGGTTCCCTGCATGGCGCGGTTGACGCGATTCATGCTTTCCAGGAACCAAAGATGCGCGCGCCGCTCCTCTTCCGCGCGCTTCAGGTCCTCGATGTCGGCAAGGATTCCATACCACTTCAGAATCCTTCCACCTTCGCCGCGCATCGGCACGGCGCGGCTCAGGAACCAGCGGTATTCGCCGTCCGCGCGACGAACACGCGCTTCCTGCTCGAAAGGCTCGCCTGTCGCCATGTGATGCGCCCGCGCTTGCATGTAGCCGGGCAGATCTTCGGGATGAATTGCAGCCAGCCAGTTCGCATCGGCGAGCGAGAAGCCCGTGTATTCGCTCCCGCGCCGGTTGACGAGCACACCGGAGCCATCGGCGTCGGTGACGAAGGCAATCGCCGGCATCGTCTCGAGCACCTCCCGAAGCTCTTTCTCGCTCCGGCGGACCGCATCTTCAGCGCGCTTGCGCTCGGTGATGTCCCGCCCGACGCCCCGGTAGCCCGTGAAGCGCCCCGCCTCGTCGAACATCGGCAGCCCGGATACCGACACATGGCGTATGCCGCCGTCGGACGTAGCCCGGGCGAGCTCGAAGTCGCGGAACGGGACATGGGCGTCGAGCGCTGCGCGGTGCTGGCGCCAAGCCTCCTCGACCGGCTCCACATAGGGCACTTCCCATCGCCTCTTGCCGATCTCCGAGCCCGGCGCCGGCGCGCGGTCGAACTGTGCGGAATACTCCTGCCGGGTGAAGCGATGCTGGGCGTCGCTCTCCCAGTACACATCGAAAGAGAACTTCACAAGCGTGCGAAAGCGCTCCTCGCTCTCGCGCAACGCCTCCTCGGCGTGCTTGCTCTCGGTGATGTCCTCGCACGCCACGAGCAGCACCGGCCCGCTCCTCAGCACGACCGCGTTCGCCGACTCCCGGACCCACAGCACCGTGCCGTCCTTGCGGACCTTGCGCGCCTTCCAGCGCATCACGCGCCCCGGCTGCCGGAAAGCCTGCTCGGCGTTTCCCTGGACGAACGTCCTATCGGCTTCGTAGAACACGTTCAGCACCGGCTGGCCGATCAGCTGGCTCACGCGCCAACCCAACTGCTCTGCGCCGACGGGATTCACCGACAGGATCGCGCCGGCTGCATCGATAATGAAGTACATCGTGGGATTCGCTTCGAAGGCCGCTCTCCATTGCTCCTCGAGATCCTGCCGAGCCTCCTCGGCCCGCTTGTGCTCCGTGATGTCGGTATTGGTCGCGAGGATCGCCACCGGCTCTCCCTGCTCGTCTCGCTGCAATGCCAGGCGGCTCGCCACGACCACCGGTGTTCCGTTTCGCCTGTGATGCACCAGCTCGCCTTCCCAGCGTCCGGTGCTCAGCACCTGCGAATCGATCTGCTCGAGCGGCACGGCGGAGATGGTCTTCAGCAGCTCGGGCGCGGACTTGCCGAGCGCCTCTTCAGCCGTCCATCCATACATCTCCTCGGCGCCGCGGTTCCAGTACTTGATCGCTGCTTTCATGTCGCGCACGAACATGGCGTCATGCGTGAGATTCAGCAGGTCGGCGTGCTCGCGCTTCGAGGCTTCCGCCTGCCGCTCGAAAGGCTGACACGCCGGGCGCGACAGCGTTTCGTCGCTCTTACGTTTTGTCACAAGCGACTCCGATCGGCGTCGCGGCATGTGAGCCGCAGCATTTCGCGCAGCGCCGGTGGTAGGGCCGGCTCCTCATTGGGTAGTGGCGAACGCTATTCTGAACGTCCTCGTGACCCCTGTCACGGCGCAGTCAGTTCTGCCAGTAATTGCATTCAAAGCTGACGCGCGATGGAGGGATACGACACGAAAGAGACCCGCAAATAGGTCATCCACATCCACTCGCGGATCATGGGGGCCATCGAGGCTGGCAACGGCGACCTGGCCGAACGCAGCATGCGGCAGCAGCGTTTTGGTACGCGGCGCGCCGGCGGCACGGCGATCCGCACGCCACACGCCGCTGTGCAGGCTGGGCCTTGCGAAATATCGCACAACCGATCGCGCCCCTGCGGCCGACAATGACGCGACGCCACTCCCGACTGTGAGGCCCACCATGGCAGCCGACACCCGCATCGACCTGTCTGCAGGCATTTCCCTCGCCGACATCCGGCCGCACGAAGCGTTGACCGGCCGGGTCGGCAGCGACGACGTGATCCTGCTGCGGAGCGCCGATTCGCTCTTCGCGGTCACTGCGCACTGCACGCACTACGGCGGTGAACTGGCGCAGGGCCTGGTGGTCGGCGACACGCTGCGCTGCCCCTTGCACCATGCCTGCTTCAGCCTGCGCACCGGCGAGGCGGTGCGTGCGCCCGCGCTCGATGCGCTGGGTTGCTGGCGGGTCGAGCAGGTCGACGGCAAGGCCTTCGTGCGAGAGAAGATCGAGCCGGGCCCGCCCGCCGCAGCGACTTCCGGCGCGCCCGATTCGGTGCTGATCCTCGGTGCCGGCGCGGCCGGGCTCGCGGCGGCCGACATGCTGCGGCGCAAGGGCTACGAGGGCCTGATCACGATGGTCAGCGCCGATGCCGATCCGCCCTGTGATCGCCCCAACCTGTCGAAAGACTACCTCGCCGGTACCGCGGCGGCCGACTGGATCCCGTTGCGGCCGCCCGAGTTCTATGTCGATCGCCGCATCGATCTGCTGCTGGATTCGCGCGCCACGGCGATCGACTTGGCCACCTGCCGCGTCCAGCTCGAAGGCGGCCGCGAACTCGGCTGGGGCGCCCTGCTGCTCGCGACCGGCGCCGATCCGGTGCGCCTCGATGTGCCGGGCACCGCACCCGGGCAGATCATGACGCTGCGCAGCTTCGCGGACAGCCGCGCGATCGTGCAGAAAGCCGGGTCGGCCCGGCGCGCGCTCGTGGTCGGCGCGAGCTTCATCGGGCTCGAGGTCGCGGCGTCGTTGCGCACGCGCGGGATCGAGGTGCATGTGGTCGCACCCGAGAGCGTGCCGATGGCGCGCGTGCTCGGTGCCGAGGTCGGCCGCGTCGTCCAGGCCTTGCATGAATCGCACGGCGTGGTGTTCCATCTCGGCGCGACGCTCGAACGGGTCGAGGGCTCGGTCGCGGTCCTCAGCGACGGCATGCGCATCGACGCCGACCTGATCGTGATGGGCGTGGGCGTGCGGCCGGCGTTGCAGTTGGCCGAGCAGGCGGGCCTGGCGATCGATCGCGGCGTCACCGTCGACGCCTACCTCCAGACCAGCGTCGACGGCGTGTTCGCAGCCGGCGACATCGCCCGCTGGCCGGACGTGCACAGCGGCGAGCGCATCCGCGTCGAGCACTGGGTCGTGGCCGAGCGTCAGGGCCAGGTCGCCGCGCTGAACATGCTCGGCCGCCGCCAGCCCTTCGATGCCGTGCCCTTCTTCTGGAGCCAGCACTACGACGTCGCGATCAACTACCTCGGCCACGCCGAAAGCTGGGATGCGGCGGACATCGAGGGCTCGCTGGCCGCTCACGACTGCCGCATCAGCTACCGGCGCCGCGGCCAGACGCTGGCGGTCGCGACGATCGCGCGCGACCTGCAGAGCCTCGAGGCGGAGCGTGACATGGAGCGCGGCCTCTGACGCTCGCGGGAACGCCCTGCCTACACCGCCCGCGGCAAAGGCTGCAGCATGCTCGCCCGGTTCTGCTCCGTGTCCATGAATGACACGTACTGCCCGACACCCGGAATCTCCATCGGCTCCCCGAGCACCGTGCCGCCGGCCGCCGCGACCTGCTCCATCGCGGCCCGGATGTCGTCCACCGCGATGACCACCGAGGGGTGCTGCGCGGGCCAGTCGGGCTTGCGCGGGAAGAAGCCGCCATTGATGGCGCCGGGCTGCACCGGGCGGCCCGTCGGGCCGGCTTCCGCGGTGGCGGCCGTGACGTAGCCACCCATCTCCGCGCCGAGCTGCCGGGTTTGCCAGCCGAAGACAGTCTCGTAGAAGCGCGCCATGCGGCTGGCGTCGTCGTAGGGCATTTCGAAGTGAACAACGGGGTTCATGTCCATTTCCTTTCGGTCGATGAAGATCTCAGAGCGTGGCGGCCAGGGCCGTGAGCTGGTCGGTAGCGATGCCCCAGCCCGTGTAAAAACCGATCTTCTCGTGGGCTGCGCAGTCCTCGGCCGTCCAGCGGCGCACGCGCGCCTTGTAGCGCGTGCGGCCGCCTTCGTCCTCGAAGGTGAGGATGCCAGTCATGAAAGGCTTGGCCGTCGGCACCCAGGCGGAGGTGTAGGCATCCGTGAAGACGATGCGCTCGTTCGGCACGATCTCCAGGTACACGCCGCGATTGGGCATCAGGGTGCCGTCGGGGCCCTGCATCGTGATCAGGCTGCGCCGCCGGGGCGGACGTCGACCTCGGCCTCGTCGGTTCTCCAAGGCGGCGTCGTGAACCACTGAAGGATGAGCGCGGGCTCGGTCCAGCAGCGGAACAGCTTGTCGCGCGGCACGTCGATCAGGCGGGTCAGAACGAGTTCGTGATCGCTCATGGCTTGGGCTTCCTTGAAGAAGCCGGGTGCGGCTTGGCACCCAGCAGGTTGGCGACATGCTGTCGCAGATGGTCGACGCACTGGCGCGCAATGGCGGCACCGCCTTGCGCCTTGGCCAGGATGAATGCGCCCTGCAAGCTGGCCTGCGTGAACAGCGCCAGCACCTGCGGATCCCACGCGGCGTCGGACGCGTAGAGGGCCTTGGCGGCCGCGATGTCGCGGCCGACGGTCTGAGCATGCAGCTCGATGCCCTCGTTGCAGGCGGCGCGCAGGCGCGGATGCGTCTCGAAGGTCTCCTGCACGAGCGTGCCCAGCAGGCAGCTGTAGTCCGGCGCGTCGCCGCG
Organism: Variovorax sp. P4_D9; assembly: GCF_056401695.1. NCBI lineage: Bacteria > Pseudomonadati > Pseudomonadota > Betaproteobacteria > Burkholderiales > Comamonadaceae > Variovorax > Variovorax sp. P4_D9. Next base: position 4,104 of record NZ_JBFUIU010000035.1, on the reverse strand, counting down.
CAGGAGCTGCTTGCGGAAGTCGATGTAGCCCAGCACCCGGTCGCGCGGGTCGGTCAGCCGCTGGTAGGGCGCGCGCTCGAACAGGCCGCCGGTGGTGCTGTTCCAGTGCGCCACCGCCACCAGGGTCATGTCTTCCTTGCTCGGGAAGTGGTGGAAGAAGCTGCCCTTGGTGACCCCGGCCGCGACGCAGACGTCGTCCACCGTGGTCGCGGTGTAGCCCTTGCTGCGGATGACCTGCAGCGCCGCGTCGAGCAGTCTGGTTCTGGCGTCTTGAGCAGCGGTGTCCATGGGTCGGACCGTACCGTACCATTCGGTATGGTGTCAAGACACTCGACCCTGAGGGTCACCTCGAGCTCGACTCGGCACCGATACGCCCACTGTCCTATTGGGTGTATCGAAGCGCTATATTGAGCGTGCCGCACCGACACGCCATAGGAGGGGACGCAGAGGGAGAAAATCATGCTGAAAACATCCGCCATGACACTCCTGCCGACCGCAGGCGCCTGCGCCCTGCTGTTGATGACGGCAGCGAAGGGCGCCGACAAGGTCGAAGCCGATTCCATCGTTCTCGGCGCGGCGGTGTCGCTCACCGGCAAGTATTCCGTCAACGGCAAGAACACGAAGGACGGCTACGATCTTGCGGTCAAGCGCGCCAACGAAAACGGCGGTGTCAAGGTGGGCGACAAGAGCTACAAATTCAAGATCGTCTACTACGACGATGAATCCACGCCGGCGCGCGGGGCACAGCTCGCCGAGCGCCTGATTGCCCAGGACGGAGTGAAGTTTGTGCTGGGCGCCTACAGCTCGGGATTGACCAAGGCGATCGCGCCGGTGACCGAGAAATACAAGGTTCCGCACGTCGAAGGCAACGGCGCGGCGCGCGAATTGTTCACCCAAGGCTATCGCTACCTCTTTGCCGTCCTGTCCACTTCGGACTACTACTTGCGCGATGCAGTGAATCTGGCGGCCGAAGTCGCCAGGCAGAACGGTCGCGACCCGAAGACGCTCAAGGTCGCGATGGCTTTCGAGAACGATCCGTTCAGCCTGGACGTGCGCGACGGCGTCGTGGAGGACGCCACGCGTCAGGGCATGAAGGTCGTCATCGACGATAAGCTGCCGCCCGACCTGAATGACATGGCGGCGACGCTCGCCAAGGTCAGGGCCCTCAAACCCGATCTGCTCATCGTGTCCGGGCACGAGAAGGGCGCGACCCTCGTGGTGCGACAGACGGCGGAGATGAAATTGGACGTCCCGATGATCGCCACGACGCACTGCGACTCGGCCCAGGTTGCGGAGACGCTGGGCAAGCTCGCCGAGTCGCTCTTGTGCGCTTCGCAGTGGGACCGCAGCCTGAACTATCAGGACAAGTGGTTCGGTACCGCCGAGCAGTATGCGCAGCTCTTCAAGAAGGAGTTCGGCTACGAAGCACCCTATCAGGCGGCCGAGTCGACGGCGTCGGTATTGGTCTTTGTGGACGCCTTCGAACGCGCCCAGTCCTTCGATCCCGAGAAGGTGCGCGATGCCATCGCCAGCACCGACATGATGACCTTCTACGGGCCGATCAAGTTCGACCCGAGTGGAAAGAACACCGCCAAGCCCATGGTGCTTTACCAGGTGCAGAACGGACACTACAAGGTGGTGGCCCCGACCCGATGGGCCGAGGCCAAGCTGGTCTGGCCGCGAAGAGTGGCGCCGTAGCGGCGGCGTCCCGTTCCCCGGTCCGGCGGCCCGGGACTGGGAGAGGTGAATGGCGAGATGAACAACCTCCAGTTGCTGTTCGACGCGCCCGTGCTGTCGGTGCAGTTGCTGCTCGACGGTATTTGGATCGGAGCGATCTTTGCGCTCCCAGCATACGGCATGGCGCTCGTCTGGGGCGTGATGAACCTGATCAATATCGCCCAGGGCGAGTTGGTCATGCTCGGGGGGTACGTCGCGTTCTTCCTGTATGCCGCCGGCATCCACCCATTGTTCGGCATTCCGCTGGCCGCGCTGCTGATGTTCCTTTTCGGCTGGGCGCTGTACCGCAGCGTCATCTTCCGCGTCGTGGACAAGGATCTGTTCATCTCCATCCTCGCCACCTTCGGCCTCAGCATTCTCTTGCAGCAACTCGCCAACGGCCTGTTCGGCGCAAATCTGCGCACGGCCGAGTCCGGTTTTGGAACAATTTTCCTGTTCGGCGGGCTGGTCACTGTCCCCGAGATCAAGCTGGTTTCATGCGTGGCGGCCCTGGCGGTCGGGGCTGCGTTGATGGGGTTTCTCAAGCGTTCGCGCATGGGACGGGCTATCCGGGCCACGGCCCAGAACGCGCGTGCCGCGCGCATCATGGGCGTTGATACAGACGCCGTGTACGCCTGGACCTTCAGCATCAACGCGGCGATCTGCGGGGCGGCCGGCGCCCTGGTGGCGATGACCTGGGTCGTGCATCCGTACCTGGGCCTGCCGTACACGGTGCGCTCGTTCATGATCGTGATCCTCGCCGGACTCGGCAATGTGATGGCCGTGTTCGTCTCCGCGCTCGGGCTCGGCGCGGCCGAGAATTTCGCCGGGTTCATCCTTGGTGCGGAATACCAGGCGGCCTTTGTTTATGGGCTCCTGGTCGTCATTCTCATGGGACGGCGGTTCTCGCTCGGTCGCCAGCGGAGGGTCCTGCGATGAACTCGGCGTTCACCCGTCTGGCCCTTCATGCCGGCGTCGCGGTCCTGGCGCTGCTGGCGCTGCTGGCGCCAATCCTGGTGCCCGACTACCGCACGCAGCTGGCGTTCCTGTGGGTGATGATTGTGTTCGCGCTCACCTGGGACCTGCAAGGCGGCCAGATGGGCTACAACTCTTTCGGCAACATCCTGTTCTTCGGCATCGGCACGTACGCCTGTGCCGTCGTGCAGCGGGACTCGGGTCTCGGCTATTTTCCGGCGCTGTTCCTTGGCATGGGTGCGGGCGCCGTGCTTGCAGTCGCCGTGGCCGCACTGCTCGGGTCCGGCATGCTCGGCTTGCGCGGACACTACTTCGCCATCGGCACGCTGGGTCTGGGCATTGCCGCGGGCGAACTTGCCGGCGGCTGGGAGTTCATCGGCGCCGGCGCGGGCATGGTCCCGCCGCTGTTCCCCGGCGCGATCGGCGGGCGCGAGAGCTTCTTCTACTACCTCTGCCTGGCACTTGCGGCCATCACCCTTCCGTTCCTGCGCTGGTTGTACGCCGGATGCTTTGGCCTTGCGATCAACGCCATCCGCGACGATGAAGACAAGGCCGAAGCGATGGGCCTGCGCACGACGCGGTACAAGACCACGGCGTGGTGCATCTCGGCGTTGTTTCTGGCACTTTCCGGCGCTGCCGTGGGCAACATGATCGGCTTCATCGATGCGCGCGAGGTCGCGTTCGCCGGCACGACCTTCGGCGTGTGGATGGTGCTGATGGCGATCCTGGGCGGCAAGGGAACGCTTTGGGGCCCCGTGATCGGTGCGGTGATCTTTCATCTGACCAAGGAGGTGTTCTGGACCTACTTGCTCGGCTGGCAGCGCGTGGCGCTGGGCTTGCTGATCGTGATCATCGTGGTGTTCTTCCCGCGCGGGATTCTCGGGTGGGTGCACGAGCGCTGGCCGGAGCGGTTCGGTCACCGGATCGAAGGATCGGAGGTCCACCAATGACGGCGATCCTCAGCATCCAGGACGTGCACAAGACATTCGGCGGCGTGGTCGCCAACAACGGGATCAGTCTCGACGTGCCCGAGGGCAAGATCGTCGGCATGATCGGCCCCAACGGCTCAGGCAAGACCACGCTGTTCAATTCGATCGTCGGCTATCACCCGATCGACGCCGGATCGATCCGCTTTCAGGCACGCGAGATCTCTCGTTTGCGTGTGCCCGAGATCGCCCGTCTCGGTCTGTTGCGCACCTTTCAGCAGACGCGCATCTACGGCAGGATGACCTGCACGCAAAACATGATCATCAGCGTGCCGCAGTCCGGCGATCGATGGCGCTCGATGTTTCGCCGCGTTTCGCCCGCCGAGACCGGCAAGGCCGAGGATCTGCTCAAATTCGTCGGCCTGTACGCCAAACGCCAGCTTCAAGCGGGCGAGCTTTCCTTCGGACAGCAGAAGCTGCTCGAGTT
>NZ_JBFUIU010000034.1:0-27143 GCF_056401695.1 Variovorax sp. P4_D9 | reverse complement strand
GGCGCTTCTCGGCCATCGAAGCGGCAAGCTCGTGATGCTCCTTGGTGTCGAGGTAGCCGCGCAGCAGGAGGTCGTGCGCCATGCGAGAGAGGCCCGACACGCCGCCGTGGCGGGCGTTGAAGGAGGCCTTGATCGAAGCAAGCGCGAAAGCGCCGCGGTCGGCGATTTCAAGCGCGATCTTGCGGGTGAAGTCGTTCAGCTCGGCGTCGGGCACGACATGGTTGACCAAGCCCCACTCCTGCGCCTCGCGCGCCGTGAGCTTGGGATTGCGATACCACATCTCCTTCGCGCGCTTCTTGCCGACCAGGTCTTCGAGGTACCAGGTGCCGTAGCCGCCGTCGAAGCTGCCCATCATGGGACCGACCTGCCGAAAGACCGCGCTTTCCTTGGCGATGGTGATGTCGCAGACCACCTGCAGCACGTTGCCGCCACCCACGGCGAAGCCGTTGACCTTGGCGATCACGGGCTTTTGCAGCTTGTCGATGGCCTCGTACATCTCGAGCGTGGGCAACACGCCGGCATACATAAGGGTGTCCTCCATGCCTTCCTTTCGGCCGCCAATGCAGAAGAACTTGTCGCCGGCGCCGGTGATGACGAGCACGCGGGTGCGGGTCTCGCGCCGAATCTCGTTGATGCAGTCGCGGATCTCGTGGCACATCGTCGGCGTGAACATGTTGCCGTCGTGCGGGCGGTTGAGCGTGAGGGTCCCGATGGGGCCGTCCTCGACGTAGGTGATTTCTTCGAACTTCATGGTGTTGTCCTCTCAGATGATCTGTTGGGTGCGGAGTTGGTCGATTCGGGCGGCATCGCAGTCGAGCCACGTGCCCAGGATGTGCTCGGTGTGGGAGCCGAGCTTGGGCGGCGGCACGCCCGTGCCTTCGGTACGGCCATCGAAGCGGATGCCCAGGCCGACCTGGGGGATGTCGCCGTCGGGGCCCTGGGTGCGATAGATGAAGCCGGACTCGTGCAGCGCCGGATCCTGCGCGACTTCGTCCACGCGCTGGATGGGCCCGGCGGGCACGCGGGCCCGGCCCAGCACGTCGAGCCAGTGAGCGCGCGGCTGGGTGCGCAGCAGCTTGCCGATGATCGCAACGATCTCCTCGCGCTGGGCGCGGCGCCCGGCGTTGCTGGCGTAGGCGGGATGGACTGCAACCTCGGGTTGGCCGACGGCCTGCCAGAAGCGCTTCCAGATGCCGTCGTTGCCGAGGCCCAAAGTCATCGGAGCGTCGGCGGTGTCGAAGACCTGGTAGATCGCGATGACGCTGTCGCGGCCGCCAGCGCGGCGCGCCAGTTCGCCGGAGCCCAGGTAAGGCATGAGCTTGGGCGTCATGAAGCGCGACATGCTCTCCACCATGGAGATGTCGATGTCGCAGCCTTTGCCTTCGCGTTCGCGCCGCAGCAGGGCGGCCAACACCGCCATCGAGGCGTCGCTGCCGGCGAGCAGATCGGCCGCCGGGGTGCCGACTTTCTGCGGGGCGTTCTCGGGCTCGCCGGTCAGGTCCATCACGCTGGAGTAGCCCTCGGCGATGAGGTCGTAGCAGGGCATGTCGGCACGGCCGCCCTGCAGGCCGAAGCCGCTGATGGAGACGTGGATGAGGCGCGGGTTCAAGGGCCGCAGCGACACGGCGTCGAGGCCGAGCTTGCGCTGCGCGCGCGCCACGAGGTTCAGCAGGATGACGTCGCACTGCGCCACCAGCTGCTTCAGGATGTCACGGCCTTGCGGCGCGGTGATGTCGAGCGTGAGGCTCTGCTTGCCGCGGTTGACGCTCATGAACCAGAGCGACTCGCCGTGCAGGAAGGGCGGACCCCAGGCGCGCGCATCGTCGCCGGTCTTGGGCTTTTCCACCTTCACGACCGTGGCGCCCATGTCGGCCAGCAATTGGCCGGCATAGGGACCCGCGATCGAGGAGGTGAGATCGAGGACCTTCACGCCTGCGAGCAGGTCGAGCGCGGGGGCGGACCGCGGCGGAAGGCCGTTCAGTGGGAGTGTGTGTTCGGGCGTGGACATTGCAATGCTTAGTGCAAACGGTGTGCCACACCGCCCAACCCCAAGAGAACGTCCAAAGAACCCCGAAAAACCGCGAAAACAGGCGGTTCTGGCGTCCTTCGCCAGGACCTTGCCTTCTTTCCAGCCGGCCTGGTGTCTTTCCCGACGACAAGGCCGTATTCAACGGAAGTATCATGCCCGCAATGGAGACACAAGACACGAACACGCAAGGCGCGTCCCTGAACGACTTGCGCGGCGTCCTGGTACTCGGGCCTGACGGCAAGCCCTTGACTGCCACCGGCATTGCGCAGCAGCCGGAGTTGGCGCGCCGGATCGAGACCGCATGGCAGGACGCGCGCCGCCGCCAGCGCCGCGTGTTCACCGTGGACGGGTTCGACGACAACCAGCCGATCGTCGTGGTCGTGCTCCCCGCTCCCGATGCCACCGTTCTGGTCGCGTTCGAGCGCGACAGTCGCGACGCCTTGTTCGAATTCATCGGCGCCGTCGATTTCGCAGGGGACATCCTCGCCCACTTCTTGACCAATCCCTTCGAAGCGCTGTCGGTGGTCGACCGCGACGCGATCGTGCGCTACATGAGCCCCGTCCACGAGCGCTTCTTTGGCCTGCGGCCCGGCGGAGGCATCGGCCGCCACACGACGGAAGTGATCGAGAACTCTCGGCTGCACGAAGTGGTCAAGAGCGGCAAGGCGGAGATCGGCCTGCTGCATGAGATGCGCGGCGTCACGCGCGTCGTCTCGCGCAACCCGATCCGCAACAGCCGCGGCGAGCTGGTCGGCGCCATCGGCCAGATCATGTTCAAGGGGCCGGAGCAGCTGCAGACGCTCTCCAACGAGGTCTCCAAGCTCCGATCCGAGGTCGCCTACTACCGCCGCGAGCTCGACGACCTGCGCAACCGCAGCTACGGCCTCGACCAGATGGTCGGCGACAGTCTGGCGATGCAGCGGCTCAAGCAGCAGATCGTGAAGGTGGCGCCCCTGGACGTCCCGGTGCTGCTCACCGGCGAAAGCGGAACCGGCAAGGAGCTGGCGGCGCACGCCATCCACAAGCTGAGTCCGCGGCGCGACGACACGATGGTGATGGTCAACGCGGCCGCGCTGCCCTCCACGCTGGTGGAAAGCGAACTCTTCGGCTACGAGGCCGGCTCCTTCACCGGCGCCGAGCGCAAGGGCCGCAAGGGCAAGATCGAGCAGGCCGACCGCGGCAGCCTGTTCTTCGACGAGGTGGGCGACATGCCGGCCGACGTGCAGGTGAAGCTGCTGCGCGTGCTGCAGGACGGCAGCTTCCAGAGGGTGGGCGGCAACGAGCTGCGCCGCTCCAACTTTCGGTTGATCAGCGCCAGCAACCGGAACTTCGAGGCCATGATCGCCGATGGCAGCTTCCGCCTCGATCTGTTCTACCGCATCGGCGGCATCAGCATTCGCCTGCCGGCGCTGCGCGAGCGGCTGGAGGATATCCCGCTGCTGGTCGACCTGGCGTTGAAGCAGTTCGCCGATCGCCACGGCCAGCGCGCGAAGAAGCTTTCCGCGGACGCCATCGCGTACCTGCAGGGCCAGCGCTGGCCCGGCAACGTGCGCCAGCTCATGCACACGGTGGAACGCGCCGCGATCTTCAGCGAGACGGAGGTGATCGAGCCCAGCGACTTCGGCATCATCGACCTGGGGCCGGGCGAGACCCTGCCTGCGCCCATGGCCGAGCCCGCCGACAGCGCGCCCGTGCCGCTCGCAGCGGGGCCGCGAGCGCACACGCTCGTGAGCAGCGCCGTGGAGCAGGTCGAGGAGCAGATGATCCGCGAGGCGATGGTCAAGTTCAACGGCAACAAGAAGCGCATCGCCGCCGAACTGGGAATCTCTCGCTCCTACCTCTACAAGCGCCTCGCGCAGATGGGCCTGGGTGCCGAATCCGAGAGCTGATCGCTGAGTTGTTGACTAGCGCGCGAGGGAAGCGCCGTCCGCTTCCCCGAGTGCCGGCGCCATGCGGCCGGCGTCGTGCCGCAGCCCTGGCGCGATCGGCAGCGGCAAGGACGGAATCTCCCGGCCGTCGCCGCTCGCGATGCGCGCCTGGAACAGCCCGCGCTCGCGGAAATGCGGGGACTCCACCGCGTCCTGCAGCGACTTCACCACCGACACGCRGGCATCCACGCCCTCGAAGCGCTGCAGCCATTCGTCCGCGGTCCGGCTGGCGATGAGGGCGGCGACCGCCTCGCGCGTGCCCTTCGGATCGGCCGCGTCGTCCAGCAGGTGCGGCGCTTCCAGCACGCGCAGGAAGTTCTCCCAGAACTTCTGCTCCAGCGGCGCGACCGCCAGGTAGCGGTCGTCCCGGGTGCGGTAGACCTGGTAGCGCGGCGTGCCGCCCGTGACGAGGTCGCCGCCCGGCGTCGGCCATTCGCCGGCCGCAAAGCCGTTGCCGAGCCCCCAGTAGACCAGCGGGAACAGGTTGTCGGCCATCGCGACGTCGATCTGGCAGCCCAGCCCGGAGGTATCGCGCGCGCGCAGGGCCAGCAGGATGTTCATGATGGCCGGGTAGGCGCCGCCGACCAGGTCGGCCACGAGCACGTTGGGCAGTCCGGGCGCGCCGTCGGCACCGGCCGTCAGGGCCAGCAGGCCGGTTTCCGCCTGGTAGTTGAGGTCGTGCGCGGCCACGTCGGCCAGCGGCCCGTGCTGGCCCCAGCCCGTGATGGCGCAATAGATCAACCCGGGGTTGATCGCGCGCATGGCCTCGTAGCCCAGCCCGAGGCGGTCCATGACGCCGGGACGGAACTGTTCGACCAGCACATCGGCCTGCCGCACCAGCTCGATGGCCTGCTGCACCGCCGCCGGCTCCTTCAGGTCCAGCGCCACCGAGCGCTTGCCCTGGTTCAGCAGCGCGAAGTTCACACTGTCCTGGCCGAACTTCGGCAAGTAGGAGCGCATCTCGTCGCCCCGGCCGGGCCGTTCGACTTTGATGACCTCTGCCCCGGCCTGTGCCAGCAGCAGGCTGCACATGGGCCCTGGAAGCAGGGTGCTGAAGTCGACCACGCGGATGCCGGCCAAGGGCGCTTGCGGCGCCTGGGTGTTTTTGGAATTCATGCGGCGGTGCTGCAAGCCATGTGCCAAGGCGCACTGCCCCAGGATCGCGGGCGGCGGCCTGCCGTTCTGTGTTTGGCGAGGACACGACGTGTCATACACGCGCACACGGAAGTGGCTTCGCTCCGATGAACGCGGTGCGCGGTAGGCGGCACGGGCCTTGCACCCGCAAGCAGGCCCCACCCCATTTGCAGGAGTCCGCACCGTGCTCGCCGTCCAAGTCAAGAAACCAGGTCCCGTCGAAACCCATGCGGTCGAGGAAGTGCCCGATCTCGAAGCCGGGCCCGGCCAGGTCCTTGTCGACGTCAAGGCGGCCGCGGTCAACTACCCCGACCTGCTCGTGATGACCGGCCGCTACCAGACGATCCCGCCGTTGCCTTTCGCGCCGGGCAAGGACGGCGCGGGCATCGTGCGCGCCGTCGGCCCGGGCGTGAAGCGGGTGAAGGCTGGCGATCGCGTGCTGCTCCATCCGGAGTACGGCAGCTTCGCGACCCAGGCCCTGGCCCGCGAGGACCAGTGCCTGCCGTTGCCGGAGGGCATGGGCTTCGTCGATGCAGTCGCACTCGGTCTCGCCGCGCAGACCGCGTGGTTCGCGCTGCTGGAGCGCGGCGCCTTCGAGCCCGGCGACCGGGTGCTGGTGACCGGCGCCAGCGGCGCGGTGGGCCAGGCCGCCGTGCAGATCGCCAGTGCGCTCGGCGGCACGGTCCTCGCCGCCGCCAGCAACGTGGAGCGGGCGCGGGCCGCGCTGGGCGACACTCCATGCAGCCTGGTCGACCTCTCCGCGCCCGACCTGCGCAACAGTCTGCGCGAGCAGGTGCACGCGGCGACCGGCGGCCACGGCGTGGACGTGGTGATCGAGACCTTGGGCGGCGACGCCTTCGATGCCGCGCTGCGGGCCATGGCCTGGTGCGGCCGCATCGTGGCCGTGGGCTTCGCCTCCGGCCGCATTCCGGAGATCAAGGCGGGCCACCTGCTGGTGAAGAACATTTCGGCGCTGGGACTGCAGTGGACCGACTACCGCGACCGGCAGCCGCATCGCGTGGAACGCGCCCATGCAGGGCTGGCGGCGCTGTGGCAGCGCGGCGCGCTGCGGCCCCGGATCATGAAGACGCTGCCGCTGCGCGAATTCGCCGAGGCGCTCCGCCTGATCGATACCCGCCAGGCCAACGGGCGGTTGGTTCTGACGATGGAATGAAGCGCGGGCGCGCAGTGCGCTAGCCTGGCGGGGAGCTATTTTCAATGCCGCGCAGTCCCCTCCCCAGGTGGCTGCCCAGGCCCACGATCGCCCCCATGGCCCAGAACACGCCGCTCGCGCCCAGCAGCCCGCCCACGGCGCCGAAGAGCATGGGCATGCCCACGCTCGACAGGTTGATCAGGATCAGCCGCACGGCAAGCGCTTCGCCATGGCGATGCTTGGGCGTGATCTGGTGCAGCATGCTCATGACCATCGGCTGCACGAGACCGAGGGCCGCGCCGATCATGATGGAGCACAGGCCCATCATGGCCGCGGACTGCGTGAAGGGATAGAGCAGGAACATCAGGCCGGCCACCGCGGTGGCGCCGGTGATCAGCACCCATTCGCGCACCCGGCGGGCGATGACCGGAATCATGAGCCGCACGATGGCCGCGGCGATGGCGAACGCGCCGAGGATGCTGCCGATCAACGAGGCCGGCAGGCCTCGCTCATGGCCCAGCAGCGGCACCATGAAGCCATGCAGGTCCCAGGAGGAATTCATGAACCAGTTCATCAGCATCAGGCGCCGCAGGCCCGGATCGCGCAGCAGGTCCCAGGCGGGCGACTTCTGCGCGGCGGGCGCGGCTTCGATCGGCGCTTCATGCACGCGTTGCAACAGCACCCATGCCACCACGGGCATGGCAGCGAGCATCGCGAAGGCCGCGCGGTAGCCGCCGTGGTCGATCATCAGGCCGGCCGTGAACGGCCCCAGGAAGTTCGACGCGGCCGGGGCGATGGACACCCAGGAGAACGCCTCGCGAAGTTGGGCGGGCCCTGCCGCCATGCGTCCGACGTGCCGTTGCATCGCGATGGTCGCCGCGCCGACAGCGCCGCCGCACAGCAGCGCCGTGAGGCACAGGACCGGATAGACCGGCCAGACCGCCGCCAGGCCCACGCCCAGCGCGGTGGCGACCATGGCCAGCCGCATCGGCTTCTTGAAGCCGTGGCGGTCGGCGAAGCGTCCGGCAGGCAGCGAGAGGAAGATCTGGGTGAGTGCGAACAGCGCGACGAGCACGCCGGCCGCCGCATTCCCGTAGCCATGGCTCAGCGCGAACAGCGGTGCGGCCATGCGGGCGCCCGTCATCGCCGCATGCAGGCAGATGTGCGTGGCGATGACGGGCGCGATGGCTGCGCGCAGTTCCCGGGCGCTGCGAGGGGATGGCACCTGGAGTCTTACTGCTTCTGAATGCCGAGCTCGTTGACCAGCTTCTGCATCTGCGCCGCGTCACGCTTGAGGAACTCGTTGTATTCGTCGGGCGACATGATCATCGGCTCCGAGCCGTCGTCGCGCATGCGATCCTTCATCTCCTTGCTGTTCAACGCGAAATGCAGTGCCTCCGACAGCTTGGCCAGCACGTCCTTGGGCGTGCCCGCCGGCGCCAGCAGGCCGAGCCATAGGTAGTAGCTGTAGCCCGGCACGCCCTGCTCCGCCATGGTCGGAACGTCCGGCAGGCCGGGCAGGCGCTGGGTCGAACTCACGGCCAAGGCCTTCAGCTGGCCCGCCTTCACCTTGCCCGCTCCGCTCCCGTAGGCTTCGAAGATCATGGTCACGCGGCCGGCGATCACGTCCGTCATCGCGGCGCCATTGCCCTTGTAGGGCACGTGCATCACCTTGAGGCCCGCCTGCTGCAAGAACAGAGCGGCGCCCAGGTGGGTCGTAGTGCCCACGCCGGCCGAGGCGTAAGTCAACTGGTCGGGCCCCGCCTTGGCGCGCGCGATGAAGTCGGCCAGCGTCTTGTCCGGCTGGCCCGTCCCCTCGACCATCAGCACCGGCGAGCGCACCATCGGCCCGACGCCGGCGAAGTCCTTGACGAGGTCGTAGCCGGGATCCAGCTTGACCGCGGGCTGGATGGCCACGGTGCCGGCCGCGCCGAGCAGCGTGTAGCCGTCGGCGGGCTGGGTCTTCACGTAGCGGATGCCCAGCAGGCCATCGGCGCCGGCCTTGTTGTCGATGATCACCGACTGGCCCAGCTTCTCGCCCATCTTTTGGGCCACCAGGCGGCTCGTGATGTCGGTCAGGCCACCCGGTGCCGTGTTCACAACGATGCGGATGGGGCGTGACGGGAAGGCGTCGTCGGCCGCCGCGGCGGATGCGGCGAATGCCATGCCCAGCGCGAGCAGCGTGTAGATGATTCGGGGCTTCAATTCATGGACTCCAATGGAAGACTCGCGCTCGAAGGTGCACGAGGGTCGAGGAGATCCGGGAGCAAATCGAATGCCATGCCCGAATCGCGCCAATTCGTGGGTGTGTCGTGGGTTGTGGCGTGCCGCCTGCATCCGGCAAGGCCATGAAGCGTCCCTGGTGTGCACACCTGTCCTCAGCGCGGACACACGCGCGAGGCCATTGTGCCGCCGTCACGCCGATGGCTCGTGGCATGGGGTTTGCTGACTGAAACGAACACCGACACCAGCTTCAGGAGACAGTCCATGGGCAGATTCGACAACCGTACCGTCATCGTCACCGGCGGCGCCAGCGGCATCGGCGAGGCCACCGTCCGCCAGGCCCACGCCGAGGGCGCGGCGGTCGTGATCGTCGATGCCGATGCGGCCGGTGCCGACCGCATTGCGGCCGAGCTCGGCCCCGAGCGCAGCCTCGCGGTCGCGCTGGACGTGAGCGATTCGGCGCAGGTGCACGCCTGCATCGACGCCGCCCTCGCCCGCTTCGGTACCCTGGACGTGCTGGTCAACAGCGCCGGCATCCGCGACACGCACAGCCTGGAGGAACTGCCGCCCGAGCGCTGGCGGCGGGTGATGTCCGTCAACAGCGAAGGCGTGTTCAATACCGCGCAGGCCTTCGTGCGCAAGGTGCGGGCCGCGCAGCGGCCGGCGGCGATCGTGAACGTCGCATCCACCGCCGGCATCATCGGCATCATCAACCGCCCCGTGTATGTGGCCTCGAAGCACGCGGTGGTCGGCCTGACGCGCGAGATGGCCATCGATCTCGCGCCGCACGGCATTCGCGTCAATGTCGTGTGTCCCGGCATGATCTACACGCCCATGACGGCCTCCTACTTCGAGAAGCCCGAGGATGCGGAGCGGATCGCGCACTCCATGCCCATGGGCCGCGCGGGCAAGCCGGAAGAGATCGCCTCGGTGATCCTGTTCCTGGCGTCCGACGAGGCGAGCTTCGTCACTGGCGCCGTGATTCCCGCCGACGGCGGTTTCACGGCAGGGAAGGGACATTGACCATGAGCCACCAACCCGATTCCGAAGGCGCGCGCGTCTACGCCGCCGTCCCGCAGCTGGCACGCATCCGCAGCGACGTGCTGCTCGGCGATGTGTGGAAGCAGCCGGAGCTGTCCTACCGCGACCGCATCCTGGTCACTTGCGGCGTGCTGGCCGCGGGCGGCAAGCTGGACGAACTGAAGATCTGGATGGCGCGCGGCGTCGACGCCGGCATCACACCGGACGAATTGCGCGGCCTGGTGGTGCAGGTGACCCTTCTATGCCGGCTGGCCCGCCGGCCTGTGCGCGGGCAAGGCGGCGCTGGGCCTGCTCGAGGACGACGGGAAGTAGCCACGCCACCCTGCATGCAGCACCCTGCATGCAGACCCTTCAGCCGATCGCGGCCAGCATGGCGGTGAGCTCGCGCGGCATGAGCACCATCGCGTCGTGCGCCGTCGGGATCTCCAGGCAGGTCCAACCCGGCGTTGCCTTCGCGATCTCGCGCGACAGCGCAGTGCTGGCGAAGTAGGGCTCGGTGCAAGCGATGTAGGTGGCCGGCAGGCCGTTGCCCAACGGGTGCTGCAAGTGCAGCGGGTCGTAGTAGCTTTGCAGCGGATGCGGCGTGAGCTTGGGCTGCAGCCAGGCCGCCTGGTGCGGATCGGTGATGCCGAAGTGCGCCGGGTCGGCCGGGGGAATGCCCAGCGGGTCGTCCGAGGCCATCGCGCGCGCGCGATAGGCGGCGATGCGCTCGGGCGAGCGGCTCGCGGACGATTCGCCGGAGCGCAGTACGAGCGCATCGAGGTACACCAGGTGGCGCAAGCGCTGCGGCATGCGGTCGGCGAGTGCCGAGACCACCGAGCCGGCGAAGCTGTGTCCCACCAGCACCACGTCCTCGAGGTCTTCGTAGCGGATCACCTGCGCGACATCCTCGATGAAGGTCTCCAGGGTCGGTCCGAACTTCAGCAGGTGCGAGCGCTCGCCGAGCCCCGTCCATGTCGGCGTGGCGACCCGGTGGCCCAGCGCCCGCAGGCCGGCCGCGACATCCTTCCAGCACCAGGCACCGTGGTAGGCGCCGTGGACCAGCACGTAGTTCTTCGGCGTCATCGCAAGCATCATTCCTTCTGCACCTTCTGATCCCGCATCAGGCGGGCCGTGTCCGCCACTTCCTTCGCGAGGTAGGCGTTGAACTCCTCGGGCGAAGCGGGCATCGGCTCGGAGCCTTCGGCGCGGAAGCGCTCGGTCAGTTCCTTGCTGCTGGTGGCGTACTTCAGGGCCTCAGCCAGCTTCTGGACTGCCTCCTTCGGCGTGCCTGCGGGCGCGAGCAGGCCGAGCCAGAAGTAGTAGGTGAAAGCTACGCCCTGCTCCTTGAAGGTCGGCACGTCCGGCAGCGCCGCGAGGCGCTGGGTGCCGGTGACGCCCAGCGGCTTGAGCTTGCCTCCCTGCAGGTACGGTGCGCCTCCTGAATAGCCGGCGAACAGCACCTCGACCCGGCCCGAAGCGACGTCCGGCAGTGCCGCGCCGGAGCCCTTGTAAGGCACGGCGGGCACGTCGATGCCGGTCTGCGAGACGAACTGGGCCGCACCCAGGTGCAGCGGCCAACCCAGGCCTCCATGCGCGTAGTTCAGCTTGCCGGGATTTGCCTTGGCGCGGGCGACGAAGTCCGCCACCCCGCGGTCGGGCTGCTCGGTGCCGGTCCACATCACCTGGGCCGATCGGAGCATGGGCCCGATGGCAGTGAAGTGCTTGATGGGGTCGTACCCGGGCTCCAGCTTCAGGGCCGGCAGCGCGGTGAAGCCGTTGGCCTGGGCCAGGAGGGTGTAGCCGTCGGCGGGCGCGTCCTTCGCCAGGCGCGTCCCGAGCAGCGTGTCGCCCCCCGGGCGGTTGTCCACCACGATCGACTGGCCCAGCTTCTCCCCCATCTTCTGCGCCACCAGCCGCGTGGTGATGTCCAGCGCGCCGCCGGGGGCCGAGGGCAGGATGATGCGGATCGGCTTGACGGGGAAGGGTTCGGCGGCCGCCGCTCCCCATGCGCCGGCCAGCAAGAGGGTCCACGCGCAAGCCGCGCGCCGGGATACTGCGTTCATGATTCGTGTCCACAAGTTGTCGAATGGCGGATGACAGGAAACTGCAGCGCCAGCCTTTTCGTTGATGAGGCCTTTCGGTCCAGCGTCACCTCCCCGGCCTGCGCCGTGGAGAGTGTGTCCCACGCATGCCTCAGCCCTTGGCCAACGGACAGCTGCTTGCGCTGATCGGTGCAAAGGCCTGGTCGCCCGGGATCGTGCTCTTGATCTTCGCGATGTCCCACTCGCCCTTGGATTCCGACGGCGTCTTGACCTGCGCGAGGTACATGTCGTGCACCATCCGTCCGTCCTTGCGGATCACGCCATTCGTGGCGAAGAAGTCGTTGACGGGCGTCTGGCGCATCTGTTCGAGAACGGCCTCGGCCGCATCCGTCTTGCGCGCGTCGATGGACTTCAGGTAGTGCATCGCAGCGGAATAGGCGCCGGCGTGGATCATCGTCGGCATCGCCTTGTGGATCGCGTGGAAGCGATTTGAGAATTCACGCGTTTCCGGGGTCTGGTCCCAGTAGAAGGCCGTCGTATAGACCATTCCCTGCGCCGCCTTCAGACCGAGCCCCTTGATATCCGTGTCGAAGACAAGCAGTGCGGCCAAGGTCTGCTTGGCGGTGATGGCGAACTCGTTCGCCTGGCGTATGGCGTTCTGCGTGTCCTTGCCGGCGTTGGCCAGGCCTACGACCTTCGCACCTGAGTTCTGCGCCTGCAGCAGGAACGACGCAAAGTCAGATGCATTGAGCGGATGCTTTGCCGTGCCGACGACCTTGCCGCCCATGGACTTCACGACCGCAGTGGTGTCGGCCTCGAGTGCGTTGCCGAACGCATAATCCGCGGTAACGAAGTACCAGCTGTCGCCCCCGTCCCGGACCACCGCGCGGCCGGTCCCTGTCGCCAGCGCGTAAGTGTCGTAGACCCAATGGATGCCGTAGGCCGAGCACTCCTTGTTCGTGAGGGCCGTGGTGGCGGAGCCCGCGAAGATGATCGGCTTCTTCTTCTCCGCGGCGATCCGCTGCATGGCGATCGCGGCGGCAGAATCCGTCGACTCGATGACCGCATCCACCTTGTCGACATCGAACCACTCGCGCACCTTGGAAGCCGCGACATCGACCTTGTTCTGGTAGTCGGCCGAGATGACCTGGATCGGCTTGCCCTGGGCTTTGCCCCCAAAATCCTTGACGGCCATCTCGACCGCCCGGACCACGCCCACGCCCCCGTTCGCGGAGTACACGCCGGACTTGTCCACGATGACGCCGATCTTTACGACGTCATCGGAGATCTGCGCATGCGACGAACCGAGGGCGGTGGCGCAGATCGAGGCTGCCACCAGCTGGATTGCCTGCCGTGGTTTCATGTCTCTTCCTTTTTCATCGATCAGGCGCGCACCAGCACCGCCACCAGCGGCTCGTCGCCGACGGTGCGGCTGTTGTGGCCATGCACTTTCGGATCGAAGCTGACCCCTGGTGGCGTGGTGTCCGTGGCATAGAGGACGTCGCCCGCGCCAAACACGCGGCTCGTGCCATCCGGCAGGCCGATCTCGAGCCGGCCACTGAGCACGAAGGTCCATTGGGGACTCACCGTCGGATGGAAATCCATGCGGTAGCCAGGCGGGCTCTGGCGCAGCACCACATGGCCTCCGGGCAGCGCCGCCGAAAGGAACAGCATGGGATTGGCCTCTTTCATCGCCACGGTCTCTTCGCGGAAGAGCGAACGCCCGTCAGGGCCGGTTTCGAGAATGGTGTGGGTGAATGTGGGTGTGTCGTTCATGAAAAGAGTCCTTGCAACTGGGATGCCAGCGCCTCTCTGCAGGCACCGGGCGCTGACTGCGCTGGGGGTGATCGCGCGGGCTGCACGAGCGTCTGCGGCGCGGACACATGTCCACGGCCCACACATCCCGCGCTGCCAGCGGCGGGCCCTGCATGCCACGCCCGCCGCGTCGACGCGAAACCTCCGAGGCCTCACTCGCCCAGGTTGACCTTCGCGAATTCCTCGTAGACCTTCACGATCGCAGCGCCGTCCTCGCTGCCCAGCCCGGCTCCCCGCCCCAACTCGCAAACCTGCTGGGCGATGGTGGTCATGAACATCGGCACCTTCAGCGCCTTGCCGAGTTGAATCTGCAGTTCCATGTCCTTGAAGGTGCTGTCCAGGCGGCTGCCGACGAAGTTGCGCTCCAGCATGCGGCTGCCGGCGGTCTGGAAGGCCACGCTGTTGGCGCTGGCCCTGCCGAGCACGGAGAACAGCTGCTTCGGAGAAATGCCGGCCTTCGTGCCCAGCACCAGGGCCTCGGCGATGGTCACGCGGGCAACTTGGTAGATGAGGTTGTTGACCAGCTTCATCGCCGCACCCTGGCCCACGCCGCCGATGTGCGTGATCTCCGCCGTCATTTCCTTCAGGATCGGGCTGGCACGCTCCAGGGCGGCCGCGTCGCCGCCGACGAAGCACTTGAGTGTCTTGTCCACCGCGCCGCTGCCCATGCCGCTGACCGGCGCGTCGATGAAGGCAACGCCTTTCTCGGCGACCTTGTCATGCAGCCGCCGCAGCGCCATCGGGTCGATGGTGCTCATGCTGATGATGAGGTCGCCGGACTCCGCGCCCTCGATCAGCCCACCGGGACCGACGATGACTTCCTCGGCCTGCGCGGTCGTGTCGACCATGGAGATCACCTTGGCCGCCCGGCGCGCGACGTCCGCCGGGCCGTCGCCGGCTTGCGCCCCGAGGGCGATGGCCTTGTCGACCTTGGCCCGGTCGAGATCGTGGACGACCAACGTGTGCCCTGCCTTCAGCAGGTTGCCGCACATGGCGCCGCCCATGACCCCGAGGCCGATGAATCCGATCGTGTTTTCTCTGGTTCGAGGTGTGTTCATGCCCGTGCATCGCAAGCAACGTGCCGCCCTCGGACCGGCGCTGAGCATCCATCCTGATCCGGGTTTTCCTGCTGCACGCCGGGCACGCGACTTGCGCTTCGGCCGCATCGGTTCGCCGGGCCAATGCCCCGATTACTCAGGAGACAACCATGTCGAAATTCAGCCTTGGTGCCGCCGCACCTGCCGGTCGTGAAATGCATTTCTCGCGCCGCGACTTGCTCGGACTGCTCGCCGCAAGCTCGGTGTCCGGCCTTGCGTTCGCGGACGACTTCCCGTCCAAGCCGATCCGGATCATGATCGGCGCGACACCGGGCGGATCGATCGACTATGGCGCCCGCCTGGTGGCGCCGACGCTCGGCACTCTGCTGGGCACAACAGTGCTGGTCGAGAACAAGCCTGGAGCCGCTGGCGTCATCTGCACGGAATACGTCGCCAAGTCGCCCGCGGACGGCTACACGCTGCTCCTGGGTACGCCGAGCCCCATCATCGTCGCGCCGCAGGCCATGCCGAAGATCAACTTCAACCCGCTGACGGATCTGAAGGCAATCAACACCATATCCAGCTCGCCGCTGGCGATCGCGGTCAACCCAAAACTCGAGGTGAAGAGCCTGAAAGACCTCGTGGCCCTGTCGAAGACGCGGCCGATCAAGATGGGCTTGCCCCTGGTCGGCAGCGTGTCCCACCTGGTGGTGGAAATGGTCGCCAAGGAGACGGGCTGCAACTTTCTCAACGTGCCGTACAAGGGTGCCGTACCTGCGATGACGGACACGATCGCGGGCCACATCGACGCCACCGTGGGTGACGTGGGCGTGTTCCTGCAGATGCATCAGGAGGGCCGGGTGCGCATCGCGTTGGTCACGTCCGAGAAGCGCCTTGCTGCACTGCCGGACGTGCCGACCGCCAACGAACAGGCCCCGGGGCTGGTCGTGACCAATTGGCTGGGTGTCTTCGCGCCCGCGAACACACCGGCCCCTGTGATCCAGAAGATCAACGCAGCGCTCGTCAAGGCGGTGGGGGGCAGCGATGTGAAGGCGGGCTTCCAGAAGGCCTCCGCGATGGCCTCCGCCATGCCCAGCCCGGAGTTGTTCGAAAAGTTCGTGGCGGCGGAGTACCTGCGGTACGGCCGGCTGCTGCGCGAGCGGAACATCGTCATCGAGTAAAGCGTCGAAGGCGCACGCCGGCAAGGCTGGCGGCGCCCGCACTCGCCGTGTCGTGCCCACGCAGTTGGCAGAAGCGTCGCCGCGGCAGACACATGTACGCAGACACGACATGGCGCCGGCCGGTTTTCAATGATTTCGGCGCTGCAGCGACGGGCACATGTCTTGCACCCCACCGTGAATCCCAACCGCATCTCATCAAGGACCCGACACATGCAACCCACCTCCACTTCCGATTCCGCCCGCGTCTACAAGAACGTTCCCCAACTGGCCAAAATCCGCGAGGAGGTGCTGCTGGGCGATGTGTGGAAGCAGCCGGAACTGGCCTACCGCGATCGCATCCTGGTGACGCTCGGCGTGCTGGCGGCCGGCGGCAAGGTCGACGAACTCAAGGTATGGATGCGCCGCGGCGTCGAAGCCGGCATCACGCTCGACGAACTGCGCGGCCTGGTCGTGCAGGTGACCTTCTACGCCGGCTGGCCCGCGGGCCTGGCCGCCGGCAAGGGCGCGCTGGACCTGTTCGAAGCCGACCCGAAGTAAGCGCGGAGCACGCCCCCATGCAAATCGGCTACATCGGCCTCGGTGCCATGGGCAGCGCGCTGGCCGGCAGGTTGCTGCCCGCGCACAAGCTCGTGCTGTGGGACCTCAACGGCGCGTCGGTCGCCGCTTTCGAGAAACGCGGCGCATCGGCCGCGCCCAGCGCGGCGGAACTCGCGCGCCAGTGCGAGGTGGTGCTGCTGTGCCTGCCGCGCAGCGCCGACGTGCGCCAACTGGTGTTCGGGCTTGGCGGACTGGCCGAGGGCCTCGCGCCCGGCAAGCTCGTGATCGACCAGACCAGTGGCGTTCCCGGCGAAACGCGCGAGATCGCGCAGCGCCTGGCCGAGCGCGGCGTGGACATGATCGATGCCCCGGTGTCCGGCGGCGTCGCCGGTGCGGCGGGCGGCACCATCAGCATCATGGCGTCCGGGCCGGACGCCATTTACGAGAAGGCGCTGCCCGTCCTCATCGCCATCAGCCCCAACGTGTTTCGCTGCGGCACGCGCGTGGGCGACGGCCAGGCGATGAAGCTCGTGAACAACGTGCTGAGCGCGGGCTGCCGGCTGGCGACCCTGGAAGTGGTGGCGATGGGCCGCAAGATGGGCCTGTCGCTGGCCGCGATCACGGACGTCGTCAACAAGGGGTCGGGCCGCAACCGCACGTCGAAGCTCATGCTGCAGAACATGGTGGACGGCAAGGCCTCGGCCTCCAGCTTCGCGATGTCGCTGATGCTCAAGGACATGAACCAGGCCATCGCGCTGGGCATGGATGCCGGCGCCCCCACGCCGGTCACGAGCGCCGTGCGGGCGCTGCTGCAGATCGGCGTGAGCCAGCTGGGCGCCAAGGCGCAGCTCGAGGAAGTGCTGGGCCTCATCGAATCGATGGCGGCCACTCGCATCGCCGACGATGCGGGGGGCGCCGCAACCCAGCCGGCCTCTTCCGGCGATGCCAGGGACTTGCGCGTGGGCTACGTGGGCCTGGGCTCCATGGGCGGCGCGCTCGCGCGGCGCCTGATGCTCTCGCGCACGATGCGCGTGTACGACGCGCAACCGGGGGTTGCGCAAGGCTTTGCCGCGGAAGGCGCTCAGGCCGCCGACGACCTGCCCTCCCTCGCGCGCGACTGCGACGTGATCTTCGTCTGCGTGCCGACCTCGGCGATCGTGCGCGAGGTCGTGTTCGGCAAGGGCGGCCTCGCCGAAGGCCTGGCGCCCGGCAAGATCGTCGTGGACCAGACCACGGGCGATCCGACTGTCACGCGCGAGATCGCCGCTGGGTTGGACAAGATGGGCGTGTCGCTGGTGGATGCGCCGGTCTCCGGCGGCCCGCGCGGCGCGGTGGCCGGCACGATCGCCATCATCGCCGGTGGCCCGGCCGAGGCGTATGCCAAGGTGCGTCCCATCCTGGAAAGCATCAGCCCGAACACCGTGTATTGCGGCCCCGTCGGCAACGGCCACGTGGCCAAGTTGATCCAGAACACGGTCGCGTCCTGCAACCGCGTGCTTACCTACGAGGCGGCGGCGCTGGGCGTCAAGTACGGCCTGAAGCTGGCGGACATGGCGACCGTCATCAACAAGAGCACGGGCTGGAGCGGCGCCTCCGAGCGCATCCTGCCTACGCTGTCCGAAGGCAAGACCACAGCCGACTTCCAGTTGGCGCTGATGGCCAAGGACCTGAAGCTCGCGGGCCGCATGGCGGCGGACTGCGGCGCGCCGATGCTCATCGCGAGCGAGGTGCGCGCGCTGTTCGAGGCCGGTGCCAACCAGTTCGGCGGCACCGCCAATCTCGATGAGATGCGGCGCATCTACGAGGCCATGGCCGGCGTGAGCTTCGCGGGAGCATGAACATGAACTTGAAACTGACTTATGCCGGCCCTGCCGGACCGGAAGAGAAGCACGTGCGAAAGACACCCATGAATAGACTCCTGCGGGCCGCGCTCGCCCTGGCCGGCGCGGCCTGCGTCGCCACTGCCGCGATGGCGCAGGCCAGCTTCCCTTCGCGCCCGCTCAAGCTCATCGTGCCCTTCCCTGCCGGCGGCTCCAGCGACATCCTGGGCCGCGCCTTCGCCGAGAAGATACAGGCCGACCTCGGCCAACCCGTCGTCGTCGACAACCGATCGGGCGGCAACACCGTCATCGGCACCCAGGCGGCGGCCGGCGCCAAGCCGGACGGCTACACGATCCTTCAGTTGACCCCCAATGCCGTGATCGTGGGCAGCCTGCAGGCCAACCTGCCCTATGCCCTGGAGCGCGATTTCACGCCCGTGATCGGCGTGGGCGCGGTGCCGCTGCTGCTGGCCGTGCCGGCGAGCTCGAACATCCGGTCCCTTGCGGACCTGGCGGCCACGGCGAAGGCCTCGCCCGGCGGTGCCAGCTATGCCTCGGGCGGCATCGGTTCGCTCGGCCACCTTGCGCCTGCGCGCTTCATCCGCGACCTCGGCATCACCGGCACCCACGTGCCCTACCGCGGCGTCGGGCCGGCCATCCAGGACGTGGCCGCGGGCCGCATCCACTTCATGTTCGTCTCCAGCCTGGAAGGCATGCAGATGGCCAAGTCCGGCATGATCCGCGTGCTGGGCGTCACCTCCGAGCGGCGCCTGCCGAGCCTGCCCGAGGTGCCGACCATGGCCGAACTGGGCATCGCGGACTTCAAGCCGGCGGTGTGGTACGGCTTCATGGTCCCAGCGAACACCCCGCCCGACGTCACTGACCGGCTGGCCAAGGCCTTCGCCAAGGCCTCCGACGACCCGGCGATGCGCGAGCGCCTCGGCGGGCTTGGACTGATGGTCGAAGTCCGCAGCGCGGCGGCCTTCGGCAAGTACATCCGCGAGGAGACGGTGCGCTGGAACCGCGTCGTCAAGGA
Organism: Variovorax sp. P4_D9; assembly: GCF_056401695.1. NCBI lineage: Bacteria > Pseudomonadati > Pseudomonadota > Betaproteobacteria > Burkholderiales > Comamonadaceae > Variovorax > Variovorax sp. P4_D9. The sequence continues at coordinate 8,185 of NZ_JBFUIU010000034.1, read as the reverse complement.
CAACAACATCAAGACGGAATGAGGCCGTGAACACAACCGACCTCAAGCCTTCCAGCGCCCGGCTGGCGGAAGTGAACCCGCAGGCCATCGCGCGCTACAATGAGATGCGCGCGATGGTCATGCCCGCACCGGGCGTCGACGCGGCCACCTGCGAAACCGTGCTCGCCATGCAGCTGGCCTTGCGCGGCCACGAGCTGCCGTTCAAGGTCCATGCGATGCGGGCGATGGCCCAGTCGATGTCCCTCGCCCAACTGGAAGCCCTCCTGCTGGCGGGGGTGGGGGTCTCGCTGCTGGCCTGCGAAGCGGCGCGTGCGCTGGACTGGCTCCGCGAAGCGCACGCGGAGGTCGTGCGCTCCTCCGTGTGACGTTGCGCAGGTCGCTTGCCCGCAAGTCAAGCTGCCGCCGCTTTTTGCCTCATGTCCTCCTGGACCATCCGCAGATGAATCCTGAGGCGGTGCAGGTCGACCTCGAACGGGCGCGCTACCTTTAACGATTGCACTGCGAATTCGATGTCGGCCATGCGTGCCTGGTGTTCGGCGAGCAGGGATGGATCGCCGCTTTGATCGATCGCGCGCGCCAGGTTTCCCAGCGCTCGGTGAAGCTCATCGATACGGCGCACATGGAGCCACCTGTAGAAACGAGGTGCGAACCCGATGACCGGGACCAGCACGGCAAGAAACGGAAGCACGAAGAAAACGATCCGGTTGAGCAGCGAAGAGAGCCAGTAGGAGGTGTAGCGCTGCCAGAGCGTCGGACCCGAGCGGTAGAACGCTTCTGCCGTGGGCGACAACGGCAAGTCGCCCGGCTGCTCCGCGGGAAACTCGCCGAGCCGATTGAAAGGACCGGACCGCCAATGAAGCTCGCGCATCGCTTGCAGGAGCAGGTACTGCAAGGCGGGGTGAAGGTCCTTTCGGACCAGCACCCTGTTGCGGATCGCAAGAAGGTCGAAGTCCGAAGCGGGAATGTCACGGCTCAAGCTGATGATTCCTCGCCACAGCACGACGTGCTTCAGGCCGGGGATGGTCTTGGAGAGAGCTTCTGCCTGCGACACGTTCATCAATCGGACGCCAGGGGCATCGAACGCTCGCTGCAGAAGAGGGTCGCCCAGTTGCATGGGAAGCATGGCGGCGTCGATCTTGCCCGTGATCAGTGCTTCGACGGACTCGGCATAGTCCAGATCGACCAGGCGCGTCGAGGCATCGAATCCGCCAGTGGCCTCCAGGACCTGCAGCATGAGCGGCCGCAAGGTGGTTGTCGGCATCCCGGCGGACAGGCGCTTGCCGCGCAGTTGAGCGAATTGCTGGATGGGCTCTTCGCTCCTGTAGAAGATGAAGATCGGCGAATCGGAAATCCCGCCCAGCGAAAAAAGGGTTTGCACATCTTGCGGCACCGTGAAGCCGAAGGTCGTGATGGCCGCTTGCACACCCGAGGCGGGATCGCGCAATGCATCGAAATGCTCCACCCCGCCGGCGAAGTTGCGCACGTCCAGCGCGACACCATTGCGTGCAAGGGTCCGTGCGTACTGCCTCGCAAAATCATCGTAGGAGGTTCGTGCAATGCCCGCTGCCATCGAGAAGCGATGCGGGGGCAGTGGATCCACAAACTTGAATGCGGCATATGAAGCGCCAAGAACAAGCGCCACCCAGAGGATCACGACCACAGGCGGTTTCCACGAGCTGTGCCAGGTCTTCACAGCCTCGACTCTTTTGGCGAACGCCTGTGCCAGCCGGGTCCGAAGCGGATTTGTTCTCGAGCGCATAGACCCTCGATGGCTACATTAGCAAGCCGTGGCCGCAGCCCTCACTCAACCGGCGGGCCTGCGCCAATGCTCACCACGATCTGGAAGCACTGTACAAGACCGGCAGGGGTTCACGTTACCAAGCCGCGTCGAGGATGTCGCGCACGTCCGCCGCGCCCTGCACGCGCCGCGGGCTGCGGCTGATGAAAAAGTCCGACATCGCCGCGGTCGTGATGGCATCGAGGTCATCCTGGGCCAATCCGAGCTCGCGCAGGCGATGCGGGATGGGCAGCGGTGCCAGCAGCGATGCGAGCACGTCGGCCGCGGCCTCCGCCTGCGCCTGGCCCAGGCTGTCGGCGATGCGCGCGCTGGTCGCCTGCGTCGCCGGCGCATTGAAGCGCATCGTGTGCGGCAGCACGATCGCGTTGACGATGCCGTTGGACACATGGGCGCGGTGCCCGATGGCATGCGCAAGCACCGAGGCCAGCCCGCCGCCGGCCTGCTCGGTGCCGCGGCCGCACAGCACCGCGGCCGTGACGAGGTATTCGCGCGCCGGAATGTCCTCGGGCGCCATGCGGCCCAGGTGGCGCGACACGAGCCGCAGCGCATGCATCAGCATCGCCTCCGAGAACGGATCGCAATGGGGCGACTCCAGCGCCTCCACCGCCGTCGACAGCGTGTTGAGGGTGGCGCCCAGCACCAGGTCCGCCGGCGCCGTGCGCAGGAACTCCGGATGCAGGAACAGCGCCTTCGCGCGCGTCTTGGGATCGAACAGCGCCAGCCGCTGGCCGGTGTCGACATCGTGAACCGCACTGCCCGCCTTCACGAAGGCCGTGCTCGGCGTCGTGGGGATGACGAACTGCGGCAGCTTGGGCGCGTCCAGCCGCGGGCTGTCGAACTGGCCATTGGGCAGGCGCCGCGTGCAGAGCTCCTGCGCCGGGCGCTGCTCGGCCAGCAGGATGGCGGCGGCGCGGGCCGTGACGGCGGCCGAGCCGCCGCCGATGGCGATGACCGCATCGGCCTCCTGCTCGCGCAGCACGCGCGCAGCATCCTCCACCGACGGCACCGGGCTGTTCGGGCGCACCGACTGGCTCTCGCCGACCAGCTTGGGGCCGAGTACGGTGCGCAGCAGGTCCATCGCGGGCGAGGCGCCGACCGAACGGCCGCTCACCACGACGGCGCGCTTGCAGCCGCTGCGCTTGAGCTCCTTGGCGAGCGCGGCAAGGCTGCCCTCGCCGCAATACAGGCGCAGCTCGCTCGCGAGGTGCTGGAAACCGGGTGCGGGACTTGTCATGGCCTCACTTGCGTCCTTCGACGGGCACGCCCGTCCATTGCTCGTACATCTGCACGACGGCCACGCCGTCCTTGTCGCCCAGGCCCTGCGCCCGGGCCATCTGGTAGACCTGCAACGCCGTGTTGGCCATGAACATCGGCATCCCCAGCGACTTGGCGAGCAAGGTCTGCAGTTCGACGTCCTTGAACGTGATGTCCATGCGGATGCCGTCGAATTCGCGTCTCAGGATGCGCGGCGCCGAATACTGGAAGGCCACGCTGTTGCCGGTGGTGCCGCTGATGGTCTCGAACATCTGCTCGGGGTCCAGGCCCGCCTTGGCGCCGAGCGCCAGGGCTTCGATGATCAACACGCGGTTGACCTGGAACAACATGTTGTTGATCAGCTTCATCGCCAGGCCCTGGCCGATGGCGCCGAAGTGCGTGATCTTGGTGGCCATGGACTGCAGCACGGGCCGCACCTTCTCCAGGGCAGCCGCGTCGCCGCCGACGTAGGCGTTGAGCGTCCCTTCCTTCGCGCCCTTCTCCATGCCGGTGACCGGCGAATCGATCAGCTCGACGCCCTTGGCCGCGAGCTTCGGATGAAGACGCCGCAGGGCCATCAGGTCGATGGTGCTCATGCTGATGACCACATCGCCGGACTGGACCGTGTGGATGAAGCCGTCGGGACCTGCGATCACTTCCTCGGCCTGTGCCGTCGTGTCCACCATGCAGATGACGATGCCCGCCTGGCGTGCGGCATCGGCCGGGCCGGTGGCCGCGAGCGCGCCTTGCTCGACGAATCGCTGGATCTTCGTCTTGTCGATGTCGTAGACCACCAGCGGATGGCCCTTCTTCAACAGGTTGTCGGCCATCGGTCCGCCCATCATTCCGAGGCCCACGAAGGCGACGGTTTGCTCTCTTGCTTGCTTGCTCATTGCATCTCCTGATTGCCGGCTAAGGCGTTGTGTTTCACGTCAGGAGCAAGAGTGCAAGCACGATGCCAGCAGGGTTGCGCCCTCTTTGGGGCCGATTTTCTGGCGAGATGACTGCTGCCGCGCCATCAACGTCCGCCGCGCAAACACGTGTCCGCACGCAGGACACGCGGGAGGCCGGAATTCCCGTGGCACAAGGCCGCCGGTGCGGGGCACAGCTCTTGCAATTGTGTGGGCATGAACGCCACCGCAACACCCTCAACGACCCCCTCCATCTTCAGCGAAACACAGCGTCCGAACGAGGAGTGGCTGGCCCGGGCGAAGCCCGAGCCGGCACTCGAGCCCGAGCTGCCCATCGTCGACCCGCACCTGCACTTCTGGCATCACAAGAGCGGCTAYCGCTACTTCGTCGAGGAGTTTGCGCGCGACGCCGCAGAGTCCGGCCACAACATCGAGGCCACGGTCTTCATCGAATGCAATGCGATGTACCGCGCAGGCGGTCCGGAGCACCTCAAGCCCGTCGGCGAAACGGAGTTCGCCGTAGGAATGGCGGCCATGGCGGCCAGCGGCAAGTACACCCAGGCGCGCGGCGGCGCCGGCATCGTCGCCTACGCGGACCTGACGCTGGACGAGGGGCTGGTGCGCGAAACGCTCGAGGCCCACCGGGAGGCCGCCAACGGCCGGTTGCGCGGCATCCGCCAGCGCGCCAAGTGGGATGCGGACCCCATCGTCGCCGGCCCGGTGCGGGCCGGTACGCGCGGCCTGTTCCTGACGCCGGAGTTTCGCCGCGGCATGGCGCTGCTGACGAAGATGGGCTTGTCGTTCGACGCCAGCATCTTCCATCCGCAACTGCCGGAAGTCGTGTCGCTCGCGCAAGCGCATCCGGACGCCAGCATCGTGGTGATCCACACCGCCAGCCCGCTCGGCATCGGCTCGTACGCGGGCAAGGACCCGCAGGTGCACGCCGACTGGCTGGCCGGCATGAAGGAACTCGCGCGATGCCCCAACGTCACCGTCAAGATGGGCGGATTGCTGATGTGCCTAGGCAACTTCGATTTCAGCCAGGCGGACGCGCCGCCCACCTCCGAGCAGCTGGCCGCGCTCTGGCGGCCCTACATCGAGGACTGCATCGAACTCTTCGGCGCCGACCGCTGCATGGTCTCGTCCAACTTCCCCGTCGAGAAAGCCGGCGTCACCTACGGCGCGACCTGGAACATGTTCAAGCGGCTCACCGCCGGCTGCTCGCCCGATGAGAAACGAAAGCTCTTTGCCGGCACCGCCAAGCGGGTCTATCGGCTGGACTGACGACGCATCAACTTCCCTGGAGACAAGACATACCATGACCACCTTATTCCGCCTGACTCGCCGCGCCGCCTTGCTCGGCGTCGCCGCCCTGCTCGCCCTGCCCGCCTGGGCACAGCCCTATCCCTCGCGGCCCATCAAGATCATCGTCGCCTTCGGCGCCGGCGGCACCGCCGATTCGATCGCGCGGCTCTATGGCCAGAAGATGTCCGAGGTGCTGAACACCCCGGTGATCATCGACAACAAGCCCGGCGCCAACCAGATCACGGGCATCCGCGCGTTGATGGCTTCGCCGCCCGATGGCTACACCCTGTACGCAGCCACCGGCAGCTCGCTGGTGCAGAACCCCGCGCTGCGTCCTGGCCTGCCCTATGACCCGCTGAAGGACTTCACACTGGTCGGCATCGCCGTCACTAACCCGGGCGTGATCTTCGTGAGCCCGGCCCTGCCCATCCACAACATCAAGGAACTGGTGGCGTATGACGCCGCGAACCCGGGCAAGCTCAACTACGGCTCGGCGGGCCTGGGCACGGCCGGCCACCTGGCCGCGGAGGCGCTCATGAGCGCGACCGGCCTGAAGATGACGCATGTGCCCTACAAGTCCGATTCCGACGTGATCCGCGAAGTCATGGGCGGCAGCGTGCACGTGGGCATCATGACCACGCTCAACACCGTGCAGGCCGTGAAGGCCGGCCAGATCCGGGCCATCGCAGTGACCAGCGAGAAGCGCCTGCCCTACCTGCCCGACGTCCAGGCCCTGCCGGAAGCGGGCATGAAGAACCTCGGTGCCCTCGATCCCCACACCTTCATCAGCATCGTCGGCCCGGCCGGCATGGCGCCGGACGTGGTGGCGAAACTGAGCGACGCGATCAACAAGACGTCGGCGATGCCGGATGTCGAGAACCGTGTGCGCAATACCCTCAATGCCGAACCGACGGTCGGCACGCCGGCGAGTTTCCGGCAGTTCGTGGATGCGCAGTTGGCGACTTGGCGGGTTATTGGGAAGACGGTGAAGTTGCCGGACTAAGAAGGGGACTTTGAGCGCTGGGCCGTGGACAGGCCCGGTGCCCTCACCCTACCCTCTCCCGGAGGGAGAGGGAACAAGACTGAAGAGTTGCCCTTGGCTGTTGCTTGCGAGCGAGCCTGTATGACCCCCTCTCCCTCCGGGAGAGGGGGGGTGAGGGCACCGGGCCTCCGAACCCGCTACTGTCCAAACACGGCGCGCAAATTGTTGTGAAACCCCTCATACGACAACACCACCGTCCCAGGCTTCTCCTTCGGCGTTTCCTCGATGTTCAGCGTGATGCCCATGGGCACCGCCGTGCGCGCCGCCTCCATGTCGTCCTTGAGCACGGCCATCAGCTTGTCTCCAGTCTCACCGACCACCGCAGCACCTCGCCCTTCGAAGATCCGCAGGTTGAGATACATGAACCCGTAGTTGCCCTTGCCGTCACCGACGGCAAAGTGCGTGGCGGGATAGGTCATCACGCGAGTCCCGCCCTCGGGGAAGACCTGCTGGCCTTTCTCGTCGCGAATGGATAGCAGGGTTTCGAGCAGGCGGAGGCACAGGCCGTTGAAATCGGCTTCGATGTTGGGTGTGTGCTGGATGACGAGATGGGGCATGAATTTTCCTTGGGTTCTTGGTTCAGCGGCTCGCTGGGGAGGCCAGCATGGCGTCGGCGATTTTTTCCGCCGCCATCATGGTCGGAAAGTTGGTATTGGCGCAGGGCACCACCGGGAAGATGGAGGCATCGACCACGCGCAGCGCCTGCACGCCCCTGACACGACCCTGGGGGTCCAGCACGGCCAGCGGGTCGTCCTCCGCGCCCATGCGGCATGAGCAGGAGGCGTGCCACACGCCGATGGCTTCCTTGCGCACGAAAGCCTCCAGCGCTTGGTCGTCGCGCAGGAGCTGCTCCAAGGTGAAGCCGTCGACGACGAAGTTGTCGATCATGTAATGGCGCAACGGCGCGGGCCCGTCCATCAGCGCGGCACCGAGGGTGGTGAGAATGCGGTTCTTCACCGTGATCTGGCTGATGTTGCGCACCCGCTCCGAGAAGGCGCTCGGAAAGGGCTTGTCGGTCACCGCGCGCAGCGCTGCGCTCGCCTGCATGACGGCTGCCTTGCGGAACCCGTCCATCAGCCGCTGGAGGTCGCGCGGGTCCGACAACAGGTTGAAGGCGACGGCGGGCTCGGCCAACGGGTCGGGCGAGGCGAGCCGGACCTGTCCCGCTTCGGAGTAGGTCTTGTTGACGAACAGGAGCATCGAGGCGATGCGCTGGCCGACGGCATGCCAGGCCGACTTGCTCAGCGCGGCGCAGAACATGTCGCCGGCCGGCACGCYGGCCAGGCCGGAGGAATAGCGCAGCGCGACCTGGAAGTGGCGCCGGGTCAGGCCGTTCATGCGCCCGCCGGGAAGGCAGAAGGACGAGAGGCCGATGGACGGATGGTCCATGAGGCCGCGGCCGACACCTTCGCTGGCGGCAAGCACCGCGATCCCCATCTCCCGCAGGTGTTCCACCGGCCCGATGCCCGCGCGCAGCAGGTGCGCGGGCGTGTGGATGGCGCCGCAGGACAGGATGACTTCGTGTCCGCGGAATTCTTGTTCCTGCCCGTCCACCAGTGCTTTCACGCCCACGCAGCGCGTGCCTTCGAACAGCAGCCACGTCACGTGCGTGCCGGTCATGATGGTCAGGTTGGGCCGGCGGCGGACATCGGCGTCCAGATAGCCCATGGCTGCCGAGACGCGGCGTTCGTCCTGGTTGTTGAAGGCGACGGGAAAGTAGCCTTCGACGAACTCGCCGTTCTGGTCGGGGAGGTACGGGTAGCCGGCTTCGCCGCATGCCTCGGCGAAGGCGCGCGACAGGCCCGTCCAATGCTCGCGCGGGACGCGGGTGACCGGGATGCGCCCCTGCTTGCCGTGCAGGGGTCCGTCGCATTC